>JAEXAJ010000200.1 GCA_023458215.1 Bacteroidota bacterium | reverse complement strand
AATTTGAAGATATCTTTTGTGTAACATATTAATTAATCAATTGAGCATTATGAATAAAGCAGAACTCATTAGCGCTATGGCTGCAGAATCAGGCTTGTCTAAAATCGATTCTCAGAAAGCATTGAATGCATTTATTGCATCAGTAGGTAAGGCTATGAAAGCCGGTGATAAAGTTGCATTAGTTGGCTTTGGAACTTTTTCTGTAGCTGAAAGAGCATCTCGTATGGGTATTAATCCTTCTACTAAGAAGCCCATCCAAATTGCTGCAAAGAAAGTTGTTAAGTTTAAACCGGGTGCAGAATTGAGTGCTGAATAAGCGCGTAAAGATACTTAAGTAACCAATAAAAAAGCTGGCTCTCACAAAGAGTCAGCTTTTTTATTGGCTGATAAAATGATGTTTCCCCACTTTATTATCAAAGTAGGCTTTTTCTACTATTCTTTGTGTCAAGATTGAGAAAGCTAGTTAATAATATGTGTCTTATTTAACGCCTACTCCTTGCAATTCATTGTCCGTATCATAGAATTGCTTTTTCTGTCTCCAATTGTTTTGTACTTTATTCTTAAATGAATAAGAAACACCTAATAAGAACATGGGAGAACGGTCGGTCATACGATATGAACTGAAAGAATAATAATCATCTTGTCTTACCCAAGTTTTGCTTCGCATCTTGTAGCACAGGTAGTTTTGGCTCATTATGTAGCATCGCCAGTTCTTCGGCAGGTTCCACGACAAATTGGCGTAACTCCAAGGAACGCCTTCACTTTTTTGGGTGAGACCGTAACTGGCAGTCTGATAACCGATATTTAGATTTAGAGATACATTCTTATAATAGAAGTATCCTGATAAGTTTGTTGACCATGTGTCTCCGCTGAAAACCAGGTCTTTTTGGTACTTTTTCTGGTAGTAAGCCGACATGTTAATGTTTCCGAAAGGCAAGTTGTAGCTGAGAGTGGCACCTGCGGTTAAGAAATTGGAACATAGGAAATTCTTATAGGTATTGGTGAAAATATTGTCGTTCACCGTGCCAATTGACATAATTAAGTCTGAAGAATAACTATAGGTGACGTAAGGTTCAAAATACAGTTTTTTGTAATTGAGTTTATAACCCATCCGTACTCTGTCTTGAAAACTGGGTGTCAGGTAAGGATTTCCTACTTGTATGTACAGGCTGTCGGTAGAGGTGTTGCGGGGATTCAGCATGTCGGTAGTCGGAGAGTAGCGGAAGCGTTGATAACTCAGGCTCAAAACGTGTTTTTCGTTAAACTTATAGGCTAGTGCAGCAGCGGGTAGAATGTCTATATAGTGATTTTTTATACGATCGGCATCCGAGAACAACATATCTACGCCCAATGAAAAAGTATAGTTGAATTTCGCTGTGGGAGATTTGTTATTGTCGAAACCAATATACAGATATTCCTGCCATTTTTTGTAAGCGAAAACAGGAAACTGGTCTTGCAAATCGTCTATATTGGTCATTGAATATGACGTATTGGAACCTATGTTGAGAGAGTATTTGTTCTTGATAAGATTTGTATAGTCCAAGTCCAACTTTCCGAAATGTCGATTATTATTGAAGTCTATCAGGTTGTTGTATTGGTAGAAATCGTTAAGTTCATTCTGTTCTCCTTTGGAACTGGAATAACTGTAAGCATAGTTGAAAGCTGCCTCTAATGATTGTTGTTTGCTGAATGAGTGCTTGTAATAGAAGTAAGCGGTTGGTAGATGGTACTTGTTGTCAACCTTCTGATGGCCGGTGGCATCAGAACGCTTTGAGCTGGATTGATATCCTACATACCCTTCCTTATCAGCTTCCGTGTTTGAGGGATTACCTATATATTTTAAGGCAAAGGCCACATAATTTTTATCCGAGAATATGCGGTCTCCACCCAAGCATAGATAATAGCTGTTGGCATTATATCTGTTTTTGGAAGAAAAATCTTGCAAAAGATCACCTGATTGAACATAGGATGAATTATCACTCTTGTCATCGACGAAATAGAAATGTTGAGCATTTAGATAGAGGGAGGAAGTGGCATTTCCAACTTCAAAACCTGCTCCGGATACTCCGTGTTTTGAAGTGAAAGCATGCTGTGTATAAAAGTTGCCGTTAAAATAGGTTGGCGTCGGGACCCGTTTCAGATGAATGTTCAGGATGGATGTCACAGATTCATCTCCCAGATGACGTGCGGAAGGGTTCTCGACAATCTCTACCGATTCTATCATTTCGGGGCTCAATACTTTGACATACTCAGGACGTTTTACACCGTCAATCAGTATGAGGGGACTTTCTCCTGTAACCAGGCTGATTGAACGTTCAATGGGATTTACTATTAGTTTAGGAATCTCTGTCAGTGCTTCGTATGCATTATTTGCTTTTTTTGCATGCTCGGACAAGAAGAAAGTGGTAGAACCTGCTCCACTTTTCACAATGTTTCTTTTGTCACCTGTAACGGTTATTTCTTTCAGTTGGGTGGCATCTTCTTCAAGAGTAAATTGGGGTAAATGTTTGTTTTCTGATAGTTTGAAGGGGTATTTCACCTCCTTGAACCCTATCATGGAGACGTGGCAAACATAATCACCCGATGGCAAGCCTTTCAGGACGAAATCTCCCTTTTGATTAGTAGTGCTTCCTCCTACCAGTGTGTCGGCTTGCATTAATAATACAGTACATCCTTGTAAGGGAGTTTTCTCTTCGTTTTTAACATTTCCGCTTACGGAGTGTTGTGCTTGTACGGACAAAATACTGCTTATCAGTCCTACGATAAGAACTAAAAATGACTTCATTACGTTTAGATTTATTTGGTTAGCGATGAACAAATATAAGCATTTTTGAAACGATATCTCGTGGTAAACAATAAGTAGATGCATATTAATAACAAGCGTTTCATAATACTGTTGTTTAGTGATTAATTATGCTTGCAAAATTAGTTGTTAAGGTGTATTCAAAAAGTGTTTTTCTGTACGGTTATTGTACGGATATGGCATTTTGTTGTACGGTTTCTGTACGGTTTCCTGTTTTAAAGCGATAAAATGAGGTTATCCCACATCTCCGGTCCTCCTTTCTCTCCATGTACTTTCTCATAGAGTTTCTTACGAGCCGAAGTGATAGTCGATTTGGTACGTCCTGTGAGAAGGGCGATATTACTGATCGAAATATCTGCTTTTATCAACAAACAAATCTTTAGCTCAATATTACTGATAGGGTAAAGTCTGTATATATGATAAGTAAAGTCTTTGTACGCTGTGTCTATTGCCTTTTGCAACTCTAGCCAGTCTGTATCACTTAAATCTTTCGTATCGCGTGCAATATGAAACTTGTTATATATTTCAGATTGCTTGAATTTAGCGATAGCTAGTTCATGCTCCTGTCGTTCGATTTCTACTTTATGACTCATGCTGATAATTTGTTCTTTTTGTGCCTCCTTCAGTCGTTCCAATTCTCTCAAACTATTTTGAAGTTGAAGTCTCTTGTGTTTTGCGTTATAATAATAGATAATGAAGATGATGGTCAGGATAGCTAATACTAATAATATAGATACATTCCAGAGTTTCTGTTTTGCATTTTCAATTGCTAAGATATTATTTTGTTTCTCTCGTAACTGATAATTATACAAGGAGTGCATCTTACGAATATTTTCTGTATTTGTTATTTTCTTAATAGAGTCTGTCAATATGCTATACAGTTTTATCTGCTCTATGGCTGTCTTGCAATCAGAACGTTTTTGTGCAATTTCTGCTAGTCCCCAATGAGCGGCTCGACGGGCATAGATACTGCTGGATTTTAAGGCACGATTATTATAGTAGGTTGCAGAATCTAAAAGTTCACTTTCATTAAATAAATAGCCAAGAAGCAGATGAGAATCTTCTGTACGAGCTATCTTTTTATTATTTAGCATATCTTGGGCTAATTCAATTTTCCCTAATTGAAGATAGTAACTGAGGAGAGCTTCTTGTGTTAGATCTATAAGCCACTGGTTTTTCAATTTCTTGGCTCTTTCATATCCGATTTGGTGATAATACAGCGCACTATCTGTATTATATTGCATGAAGACATCCCCTACATCTCTAAGATTGATTATTGCTCCTTTGTCGTCTTTTGCTAAAGTATTGTATTTGTAAGCTTTCTTGAAAGCTTTCATCGCTTCCTCATATACATTTTGGAAAAAGAAGAGCCGTCCCATTTGGCTGTAGATTTTGCTCATTAGGTAATATTCCGTGCTTCCTTCCAATAATTCTGCTGCTTTTTGGAAATAATTCAGTGCTTGAGGTGCATCTCCCAAGTCTCGACATACTCTTCCCGCATAATAATAAGCCTCAGGCAAATGTTTCTTATCTCCTTTGTTCTCATAATATTGAAGGACCTGCATTATCAAACTGTCCGACGTATGTGTAACATAAGCTTTGTCCTTAGCCTTTATCGTCAGCAGCTGATAATACATTTGTGTTGCTTTGGGTGCGGTGGTGATGCTGTCTTTCAGTTGTTCAAGCAATACGATTGCACTATCCGGATAGGTGTTCGCTAATGTATCTGCTACCTGCATGGTGTGCGGATAAGGGGGATTGTTGCACGAAATGAGGTGTAACAAGATAATGGTTAGTAATAGGATACTACGAGTATTCATGACGTTTTTTAGAGTTCAAATTAGGTTAGAGTATGCTTACGAGTTGGAAAAGTAAGACAAAAAAGTTGAACTTGCAAGGTAGAATGCAAAAAAAACAATTCTTTTGTCATTCAGAGCTTTCCCTCCCTTTGTTCGCCTATTGGATATACGTGCAAAATCAGCAAGAAGTACATTGCAAATCAGCAAACACCTTATTGCCTTTATCCAAACGCCTCATTCAAAACCTCGTCACAGAGCTGTGGGCTGTCGAGCCCACGCACGTAAACTGTCGAGTCTACGTACGTGTGCCCAACAGCCCGCAGCCCTGTGACGAAGACATAGATAAGGCATCAGGGGATTTTGCACGTACCTTTTCGGTATTATGCATATACCTTTAACGCAAAAAGCATGTATATCTGTGCTGCAAACAATGCATGTCTGTACCACACATTATGCAAGTCTCTGTCGCTATTCGTTGACTTCAGCGCAATAATAATGTCTATTTAGGCTGAAATCGGCGTCAATAAACGTTAATTCGGCCTAATCGGAACCGTTTCTTGCCAAATAGATGCCTAGTTGAGGTTGAAGTTTATATTGCTAATAATCAGTGTTGTATAGCTCTTTTCTAATGAAAAACACCTCTTTTCCCGTGCTGGCACATGGTTTGCCAGCACTAACCAGCACGGTTGCCAACACGGTCTAATGAACTGATAATGTTTTGATTAAATGCAGTCGTGCTGCGTGTTGGCAAATAACGTGTTTTTCTTTGTAGTAGGGATTTTAGTATCAAAGAATCCGTGTCAATCCGCGCATTCTGTGTGCTCCGTGTGCCATTCTCCTTTAATTCAAAAGCTTTCGAAAAGGAATTATATCTTGATGCGCCTCCCCTCTAGGACATTAAATCAGAATTTTGCATTATCTTTGCAGCCGGAAAATACATTAAAATCATGAATATAGAACAAAAACTGGTGACGTCCGTCCTTGGCGGACTGAAAGCACTGTACGGACAAGACGTCCCTGCCGCACAGGTGCAGTTACAGAAGACGAAGAAAGAATTTGAGGGACACCTCACGTTGGTCGTTTTCCCTTTCCTGCGCATGTCTAAGAAGGGGCCGGAACAAACCGCACAAGAAATTGGCGAATACTTGCTGGCAAATGATCCGTCGGTATCCGCATTTAATGTGATCAAAGGCTTCCTGAATCTTACGATTGCTTCTTCTGCTTGGATTGAGTTGCTGAATAGCATTCACGCCGACAAGCAATACGGAATTGTGACCGCCACTGACCATTCTCCCTTGGTGATGATCGAGTATTCATCTCCCAATACCAATAAACCCCTTCATTTGGGACATGTACGCAACAATCTTTTAGGGGGTGCGTTGGCTAATATCATGCAGGCTAATGGCAATAAGGTTGTAAAGACCAACATCGTGAACGACCGTGGTATCCACATCTGCAAATCTATGCTTGCATGGCAAAAATATGGCAACGGCGAAACACCGGAGACTTCCGGAAAGAAAGGCGACCATCTGATTGGCGATTACTACGTAGCTTTCGATAAGCACTACAAAGCGGAAGTCAAAGAGCTGATGGCGAAATTCCAAAATGAAGGCATGAATGAAGAGGAAGCTAAAGCGAAGGCCGAATCTGAATCTGCTTTGATGAAAGAAGCCCGTGAAATGCTGGTGAAGTGGGAAGCCAACGATCCCGAAGTTCGTGCTCTTTGGCAGATGATGAACAACTGGGTATATGCCGGTTTCGATGAAACTTATCGCATGATGGGAGTTACTTTCGACAAGATCTATTATGAGTCTGAAACTTATCTGGAAGGTAAGGAAAAGGTGATGGAAGGCTTGGAGAAAGGCTTCTTTTATAAAAAGGAAGACGGCTCCGTTTGGGCGGACCTTACCGGCGAAGGGCTGGATCATAAACTGCTCCTGCGTGCCGACGGTACTTCTGTGTATATGACACAGGATATAGGTACTGCCAAACTCCGTTTTGCCGATTTCCCGATTGACAAGATGATCTACGTGGTTGGTAACGAACAGAACTATCACTTCCAGGTGCTCTCTATCTTGCTCGATAAACTGGGCTTTGAATGGGGTAAAGGGTTGGTGCACTTCTCATACGGTATGGTGGAGCTTCCCGAAGGCAAGATGAAGAGCCGCGAAGGTACAGTGGTTGATGCCGACGACCTGATGGCGGAGATGATTAAAACTGCCAAAGAAACCTCCGATGAATTAGGCAAACTGGATGGTTTGACGAAAGAAGAGGCGGATAATATTGCCCGTATCGTAGGTCTTGGTGCTCTGAAATACTTCATTCTGAAGGTGGACGCGCGCAAGAACATGACCTTCAACCCGAAAGAATCCATCGACTTCAACGGGAATACAGGTCCGTTTATCCAATATACATACGCGCGTATCCAGTCTGTACTGCGCAAAGCCAAAGAAGCGGGTATCGCTATTTCTGCCGAATTACCCGCAGGCATTGAACTGAGCGAGAAAGAAGAAGGCTTGATTCAGATGGTTGCCGACTTTGCAGCGGTAGTGAAACAAGCCGGCGAAGATTACAGTCCTTCGGGCATTGCCAACTACACGTATGACTTAGTGAAAGAATACAACCAATTCTATCACGACTTCAGCATCCTGCGTGAAGAGAATGAGGCAGTGAAGGTGTTCCGTCTTGCTTTGTCCGAGAATGTGGCGAAGGTGGTACGCTTAGGCATGGGATTGCTGGGTATCGAGGTACCCGACCGCATGTAAGATAAGACTTCATAACATATAAAATAGAGAGTCTATTGCCGGCATTTCGCTTTGAGGAGCGGGAGCTTGCAATAGACTCTCTGTTTAGTGAGGACTCACATACTTTCTGTCACTTCTTATACCAATTGGTTGCTTTTTGTCCTTTAGATTTTACCCATTCTATAAAGCTGGGATAGGTTTCATAAATCTTCACACTTTCTTCGGAGTAGTTGAAGTTCAGTGTCGGCAGATTGATGCAGTAGGGCATAAGCTCTACATCATCTTGGTAGCGAGCGATATAATAAACTCCGGCGGAAATATTCGACACATCATCTTCTGTATTGAAAAGCTCCATATCGGCCTTTCCGGTAGGTGGATAGTTTACCAGATGCACTTCTTTGCTTCTGTCGTTGACAAAAATAAACGGGTTATAGGGTGGAGTTACCTGACCCTCTTCGACGTCGGATAATTCAATTGTGACGGTTATTTTCTTTTCTAACACACTCTTAAGATTATCAAATAAGATTATGGTTGGATGAGCTTGGTCGGTTTCAGCTTTCCAACCGGTTGAACCTGAAACCTCGATTTTAGTTACCCGGCTCGATTCGACTTTGCTTAATTGATAGCCGAAGCCGCAAGTATAAATGCCTCCGCTATGTACAGGAGTAAATTCATCTACTATCTTGTAGATTTTACCGCTTACTGCATTTTTGTAGAGAGTAGAGCTATATTCCACTATTACATCATTCATATCATAATCCCCCTGCAAAGGCCATTGATCCTCGAAAGCCAATGTTCCTATAGTGGTGCTTGTCACATTCTTGGGGGCGTCGACAGAAGGCAGTGAGGGGATATCCGCAGAGATAGCTCCTGATTCTGCTACCTTTACGTAGAACGTCGCGTCGGTGTAGTTGAAATCTTTACTGTCCTCAAAGCCAATTGCCACAAGTTGGTCTGATTCGGCATGTCGCAATGCTACCACGCGCTGCTTGTCGTCTTCCTCATTCATGGAACTGTATGAGTAACGGGTAGTTGCATATCCCTGCTTTGAGATGTTGCCTTTGTTGAACGAGTTTCCTTCAAGATACCACCCGATGCTTATACCTGCCGGGAATTTATCTTTGAATTGTTCTCCATCCCAATATTTCAGTTTTACTTCATGACCGCATATCATTGCTCCGGTGCGGATTCCGTCACTATTGGTTTTGCTGATAGGTGATATGTTAGGGAAAGCAATAATCTTCTTTATTGTTTCCTCTGTAGGAATCGTCCCGGTTGGATATGTAAAATAACCTACGGTATTATTCCAGCTGGCTCCACTGTTTATGAATACGAGGCTGATCTCTGTATCTTTTGTGATTTTTATTTCAGAAGTGTTAGTATTGTTACACCACTCCGGATGCACTTTTGAAATGTATTTATCTTTTGCACCGTTATAGGTGTCCTGAATGCTATATAATATGTCGGCAGGAGGCATACTGAGTGTTGGCTCAATGTTGCTGGGTAGCCCGTAAATATCCCAATTCACTCCGGGCATGATTTCTCCTACATTTTCATATTTATATCCATTGCTCGTTACAGCTCTGGTTTTGGTCTGTAAGGATGCAATATAGTCGTTCTGATTAAAGCTTATTTGATCGCCGTTTATTGTCAGTTTCACCGGAGAGATTGCTCCTAAATATTCACTATAAAGCCATACTTCCGTGATGTCCGAAGGTAGCGGGATATTACCCGAATATTGCCCTCTTTTATCGGTTGAAGCAACATAGACTGGCATAAGTTCTTCGTTCTTTATCCATGAATCATCTTGTTCCGTTATCGGGTTTTGATCGTATAGCTCGAAGATGATATAGTAGTCGTTTGTAAAGCCGTAGTTGATACTCAATTTGACTTGTTTCTTCAGACTGAAGTCAAATACCTCTGTAGGGTTTAGAGGTTCGTTCTTCCCTCCTTGATATACATCTTTCTCCATGCAACTGCTAAGTGCTAGGATGAATGATAGGGAGGCAACTGTAGATTTGGGAAAGAATAATTTACTCATGAAGATTCCCCTTCTTTTATTGTTTGTTTGCGATATTGAAATTATTACAAATATACACAATCTTTTGATATGGAAAGGAAATAGTTGCCTTTTTAAGCGGAAATTATTGATAAATCTGTTTGGTTGCCGGAATATAGACAATCTTTTCTAATGATGAGGAGGTTAGAATGTAAAAATCCCCCTTTTTCAAATAGGCATTCAAAAAAGGGGGAGGATATACTTTTGTAACTATTAATTTATTTCTTCTTAGCTGCTTTAGCAGTCGTTGCTTTAGCCTTAGTCGCAGCTTTAGCAGTGGTTGTCGCTTTGGTTGCTTTAGTCTTGGCAGTGGCGGCTTTTGCTGCCGGCTTGGCTTTCGGTGCCTTGGCAGCGCGTTTGGTTTTGCCCGGTTCTTTTTCCTCTTGAAGTCTGACAATCTCCTTGCAGGCGGCCAAGCTTAAATCTTGCGGAACAATATCCTTAGGGATTTTGTAGTTGCTGCCTTTGTAAGCTATATATGGGCCGTAACGACCGTTCATGATTTCAAGATCAGGATCTTCCTCGAATTGCTTGAGGTGTCTTTGGGCGGCGGCTTCTTGCTTGAGCTTTATCAGTTCGATGGCTTCTTCGAGCGTGATAGTCATCGGATCGGCTGTTTTGGGCAATGAGGCGTACAAGCCATTGTGTTGTATGAATAGTCCGAAACGTCCGCTACCAACCGTTACGGTTTTGTCCTCATATGTACCAAGGGTACGTGGAAGCTTAAACAGTTCCAATGCCTCTTCCAATGTAATGGTTTCGAGAGACAAACCTTTGGTCATTTGCGCAAAGCGGGGTTTCTCCTCATCTTCTACAGTACCCATTTGTACTACCGGGCCAAAGCGTCCGATCTTCACCGAAATTTGTTTTCCGCTGACGGGATCGTTGCCCAAAATGCGTTCGCCGGCCTTATGTTCGCTTTTGGAAGCAAGCGTTTTCTCTACCGAGGGGTGGAAGTCCTTATAGAAGGTTTTCATGATGGACGTCCATTTTTTCTCACCTTCGGCTATTTCGTCGAATTGCTTCTCTACGTTGGCTGTGAAATTGAAATCGAGGATATTCGGGAAATACTCTATCAGGAAGTCGTTTACCACTATACCGGTATCGGTAGGTATCAGTTTGGATTTCTCGGCTCCGGTAATTTCGGTATTTGTATTGTCAACTATCCGGTTATCCTTCAGCATGAGTACGTTGTAAGCACGTTCTTCTCCCGGCTTTTCGCCTTTCAGTACATATTCGCGTTGCTGAATGGTTGAAATGGTAGGAGCGTAAGTAGAAGGACGGCCGATGCCCAGTTCTTCGAGCTTGCGCACCAGACTTGCCTCGGTGTAGCGCGGAGGATGTTGGGTGAAACGTTCGGTGGCAGTAATATCTTCGTGTTGCAGCTTTTGTCCTTTCTTCAAAGGAGGCAATAAGCGTGATTCGTCTTCCTGATCGGCGTCGTCATCGTAAGATTCGCGGTAAACGTGGAGGAAACCATCAAACTTAACCACTTCTCCGGTAGCGGTGAAGGTATCGGATTCATTGCTGATGCCGATGCTTACAGTGGTCTTTTCCACTTCGGCATCCGCCATTTGGGAGGCAATGGTACGTTTCCAGATCAGATCGTATAGTTTCTTTTCCTGAGCGCTACCTTCGATTTTGGCATTCTCCATGTAAGTGGGACGGATAGCCTCGTGCGCTTCCTGTGCGCCTTTGGTTTTGGTGGCAAAGTGGCGTGGATTTACGTAACGCTCGCCCATCATGTGTGTGATGGCTTCTTTGCTGCCGTTGATTGCAAATTCGGACAAGTTTACAGAGTCGGTACGCATATAGGTGATATTTCCTGATTCGTACAGACGTTGCGCTACCATCATGGTTTGTGCTACCGTGAATCCCAGTTTGCGGGCAGCTTCCTGCTGCAAAGTAGAGGTGGTGAAGGGAGCGGCGGGGCTCTTCTTCAACGGGCGGGTAGTGATATCATTGATGGTGAATGTGGCGGATTGACAACTTTCCAGAAATTTTTGTGCTTCTTGTTTGGTCTTGATACGGCGTCCCAGCTCGGCTTTCAACTCTATCTGCTTGCCGTCTTCGTCGGGAACCAGGAATACGGCGGTGACACGGTAGGCGGCTTCGGTTTGGAATGCATGAATTTCGCGTTCGCGCTCTACGATGAGGCGGACGGCAACAGATTGTACACGGCCTGCCGAAAGTGCGGGCTTTACTTTCTTCCATAGTACGGGCGAAAGTTCGAATCCTACGATACGGTCGAGGATGCGTCGTGCTTGTTGGGCATCAACCAGGTTGATGTCGATATTGCGAGGGTGGTCGATGGCTTTCAGAATGGCGCCTTTGGTGATTTCGTGGAAAACGATCCGCTTGGTGTTTTCCGGTTTCAGTTTCAGCACTTCGTACAAGTGCCAGGCGATGGCTTCTCCCTCGCGGTCCTCATCGGATGCTAACCATACGGTTTCTGCCTGGTCGGCTTCCTCTTTCAGTTGGGCTACGAGTTTCTTCTTATCAGCGGGTACTTCATAGTGCGGTTCAAAGTTTTTTTCAATGTCGATACTGAAATCTTTCTTTTTCAAATCGCGTATATGACCGTAGCTGGAAAGGACTTTAAAATCTTTTCCAAGGAACTTTTCAATTGTTTTTGCTTTTGCCGGAGATTCGACAATGACAAGGTTTTTCTGCATAAATTTCTGTTTTGTAGTGACTCACGCCACCTAATTCGCCCGCAAAAGTAGAAAAAAAAGATTCTTTCTACCTTATAATA
>JAEXAJ010000199.1 GCA_023458215.1 Bacteroidota bacterium | reverse complement strand
GACCGCTACTATCTGGTAGGAACCTCAGTAGATAAAAAAGATTTTCCATACGTACTGCCCGGTCCCGATGACACTTGGGGAGGTACTTGGGGCACTTCCGGTTGGAGAACGCACGACGCCAACATCCTCTTCAACATCCAAAGCCTTCCTAAAAAAGGAAATTGGAAATTGATTGTTGATTTAGTAGACGCCAACCCCAATCGTTCCATCGTCAAAGTGACCGTGAACTCCGTAGAGAAGAAGTTCGAGATAAAAGGTAACTCCAAAGAAGCGTTGGAAGGCAATCTGACTAATGCCAAAGAGCAACTCCTCGAATTCCCCATCAGCGCAGCCGATTTGAAAACAGGTGGTAACCAAGTTACTATCTCCGTACTGGAAGGTGGATGGATCGTATTCGACCAAATCAAACTCGAAGGTAACGACGGCATTCAACTCGGCAAGAACAACGAGTATGCTTTCCTTCGCGGCGTAACACCAGCCAAATACGAAATTAATCAGAACGGAGCAAACGTACAACCTCTGTTGGTAGATGTAGAACATCTGAAAGGCAACCCGAAACTGACTGTTAAAGTAGACGGTGCTGAGATATTCTCCGCCGCTTTGGACACAGCACGTTACGTATTCGAAGCGCCCATGCCTGCCGTTAAAAAAAACAAGAAAAGCGAATATCAGATATTGGTAAACAACCAACTGCTGGAAAAAGGCACGATCTTGCGTTCTCCGCAGAAGACGCAGTCACTTGCCGATTATGTTGATACAAAGATAGGCACGGCACACTCCCGTTGGATGATTGCACCGGGTCCGTGGATGCCATTCAGCATGGTTAAACTGAGTCCCGACAACCAGAATATGGGTTGGCAAGCCGGTTATCAGCCGACATTCGAAACCGTAGGCTGCTTCAGTCACATTCACGAATGGACCATGGGCGGACTCGGCATGATGCCGACCAACGGCAAGCTACTCACCAAAGCAGGTGACCAGTTCCGTCCCGACGAAGGCTATCGCTCACGTATCGACAAAACCACCGAAGAAGCTCCTTTGGGCTATTACAAGGTCTTCATGACCGATACCAAAATCCTGGCGGAAGTAACAGCTACCGAAAGAGCCAGCTTTCAAAAATACACTTTCCCTAAAGATCAAGACGGTCGTGTCATGATAGACCTGCACATCCAGGCAGAGTACGACTACAATCTGTTGGACTTAGAGGTGAAGAAGGTGAGCGATAACCGCATTGAAGGATATTGCCATCAGATTTCTCCGCGTCCACATGTATGGAGTGATGATGCCGACCAGGAATATGTAGTAAACTTCGTCATTGAATTCGACGCACCTATTAAGAAAGTGGGTGGTTGGAAAAACGACCAAGTGATTGAAGGCAATTCCATCTCAGGCAAGAATCTGAAAGATGCCGGTCTGTATGTAGAGTTCGACACCAAGAACCATCCGGTAGTACAAGCCCGCACAGGAATCTCATTGGTGAGCATCGCCAATGCATCCGAAAATCTCCAGAAAGAAATCTCCGACAAGTTCGGTTGGGACTTCAATGCCGTTGTGCAGAACCAGAAGGATGTATGGAATGATATTCTGAATCGTCTGACAATCACCACCAACGACCGCATCGAGAAAGTCCGTTTCTATACCAATATGTACCGTGCACTCTGCCGCAACCTTTGGAGCGATGTAAACGGTGAATGGATGTCACCCGACGAGAAAGTGCGCAAATTCACCAATCCTGATCATGTAGCTTTGGGATGCGACGCCTTCTGGAACAGTTTCTGGAATCTGAATCAGTTCTGGAATCTCGTAACTCCCGAATGGAGCTCCAAATGGGTGAACTCACAGCTTGCCATGTACGACTCCAACGGTTGGTTGGCTAAAGGTCCTGCCGGAATGGAATACATCCCCGTAATGGTAGCCGAGCATGAAATACCTTTGATGGTATCTGCCTATCAGATGGGCATCCGCGACTACGATGCAGAGAAGGCTTTTGAAGCCATGAAGAAGATGCAAACCACTCCTGCCACTCATGTAGCAGGCGGATTTGCCGGAAATCGCGACCTCGTACCTTATATGAAGTACAAATATGTTCCTATCGAAAAAGGACGTTTCTCTAATACGCTGGAGTACTCTTACGACGACTGGACTGTTGGACAAATGGCGAAAGCATTGGGCAAATACAACGAGTACAATACCTTCAACGAGCGTGGTTCCTGGTGGAAAAACGCTATCAACCCGAAGAACGGTTATGCTCACATGCGTGATACCGCAGGAGTATTCATCCCCAATTTCGATCCGTTCCAATCAGGACGCAATCACCATTACGTAGAGGGCAACTCCTGGCAATTGAGTTTCTTCGTTCCGCAAGACGTTCCGGCATTGGTGGACATATTGGGTGAGAAAACATTTGTTGACCGCCTCGACTGGGGCTTCCAAGTGAGCGAACCGTGGAGATACAATGCGCCGAACGACCAGTACTGGGATTATCCGGTAGTGCAAGGCAACCAGCAGTCCATGCATTTCGCATTCCTCTTCAACTGGGCGAAGAAGCCTTGGCTTACTCAGAAATGGTCACGCTCCATCATCGACAAGTACTACGGTGCAGGAATCGCCAATGCCTATTTGGGCGACGAAGACCAAGGTCAGATGAGCGCCTGGTTTGTGATGGCAGCTTTAGGTTTGTTCCAAACGGATGGCGGATGCCGTATCGACCCGATCTACGAGATCGCCAGTCCGCTTTACGAGAAAGTGGTAATCGACCTCGGAGAACGCTATAACCGTGGCAAAACATTCACGATTGAAGCCAAGAATGCATCGCGCAACAACAAGTACATTCAAAGCGCAACGCTGAACGGAAAGCCTCTGAACCAATTCTTCTTCCCTGCTTCGGAGTTACTGAAAGGCGGCGAACTGATTCTGGTAATGGGCGACAAGCCTAACACATCTTGGGGCGTGGCTTCCTCTTGCAATAAATAATTTATCAAACTGAGAGGTTTCACATAAAAAGCGTGTGAAACCTCTATCAACTCCAACTATCATGAAACGACTCAACCTACTGATTCTCTTGGCGGCAACATTCCTTTCGCTAACGGCCAATGCACAAGAAAAGAAATCTCCGGCCGACTACGTAGACCCCAACATCGGAACGGCACATTGCCGCTGGTTCTTCTATACACCCGCAGCCGTCCCCTTCGGCATGGCAAAATTAGCTCCCTCTACCGACGCTCATTTAGGAAATCCCGGCGGCTGGCAAGCCGTAGGATATGACTTCCGCCACAACTCCATCGAAGGCTTCGCCAACTTCCACGAGTTCCAGGTAGGCGGTGTAGTATTGGCTCCTACCGTAGGCACCTTGCAAACCACTCCGGGAGAGCTCAAAGACCCAGATAGCGGCTATCGCTCACGCTTTGACAAGAAAGACGAGCTTGCCAAACCCGGCTACTACTCCGTATTATTAAAAGACTACAATGTAAAAGCCGAACTCACCGCAACCCAGCGTGTAGGCTTTCATCGCTATACCTACCCCGCTTCCGATCAATCGAACCTGATATTCGACATCGGCAACAAGCAAGGCGAGAGCGGTGAAGTAAAAGACGCACAAGTGCAGTACTACGAAGACGGAAGAGTGGAAGGTTACGTCATCACCTCTCCTGTTTACGTCAATATCTATCAGAAAGGCGCCGATGTACGTATGTACTTCTCGGCAGTAGTAAACAAGAAACCCGCACAAGTAGGCACCTTCGTAAAAGGCAAAATCAACCCGGGCAAACAAATGGAGAAAGGCGTAGGCGCCGGACTCTATATGACCTTCTCTACCAAAGAGCAGGAAGCCGTAGAAGTGAAAGTCGGACTATCTCATACCTCTATAGAGAACGCCCGCTTCAACCGTGAAACAGAGGCACCGAAAACAACCTTCGATCAAGCCCGCAAAGCAGCCAACAAGACTTGGAACGAATCCATGAATCGTATCTCAGTAGAAGGAGGCAAAGATGCCGACAAGGTAAAATTCTATACCGGACTGTTCCATGCCTTATTAGGTCGCGGATTGGCAAGTGATGCAAACGGCTATTATCCCAAAAATGACGGAACCGTGGGACGCATCGAACTCGACAAGAAGGGTAACCCCATACACCATCATTACAATACCGATGCCATTTGGGGAGGCTTTTGGAATCTGACACAACTTTGGGCGTTGACCTATCCCGAATATTATTCGGACTGGGTAAAGAGCCAATTACTGGTTTACCAGGATGCCGGCTGGCTGGGCGACGGCATTGCTTGCAGCAAATACGTATCGGGTGTAGGAACTAACTTCACCAGTTTGGCTATTGCTGCGGCATACAACTGCGGTATTCGTGATTTCAACGTAGAACAGGGTTACGAAGCCGCGTTAAAGAATGAAGTGGAGTGGCGTGGACGCATTGAAGGAGCCGGCAAGATGGATGTACGCCAGTTTGTAGAGCGCGGCTATTCTCCATACGAAGAGCAATTCAATATGGTAACCAAAGAGGGTGGTTCAGGTTTCGGAGCCTCTCACACCATGGAATATTGCTTCAGCAGCTATGCCGTAGCACAATTTGCCAAACATTTGGGAAAGAGCAAGGACTACGCACAATTATCCAAACTCTCCGAAGGATGGAAACTTTTGTTCGATAAAGAAACCCGATTGATTCGTCCGAAAGACACAAAAGGAAACTTCCTGAAAGATTTCGACCCGTTAGCTCCCTGGAAAGGATTCCAGGAAGGAAATGCGGTACAGTACACTTTCTATGTGCCTCATCACATCGACCAGTTAGTAGGTATGCTGGGACAAGAAACCTTCAACAACCGCTTGGACAGCATCTTCCTATTATCACAGAAGAATATCTTCGGCGGAGGAAAAGAAGTAGACGCTTTTGCCGGACTGACTGCCGTATACAATCATGGTAATCAACCCAACCTCCACATCTCCTGGCTATTCAATTTCTCCGGCAAACCCTATTTGTCACAGAAATGGGTACGTGCTATCTTGGATGAATTTTACGGACTGGAAGGCATACACGGTTACGGTTTCGGTCAGGACGAAGATCAGGGTCAACTTGGTGCATGGTATGTAATGTCTGCATTAGGACTATTCGATGTGAAAGGACTTACTGAGATCAATCCTCAGTTTCAGGTAGGCGCTCCATTGTTCGACAAAGTCACTATCCGCTTGAATAAGGATTACTATCCCGGAAAAGAATTCGTAATCGAAACCAAGAAGAGTGCTGCCGATAACTGTTATGTTCAATCCGTCCAACTGAATGGTAAATCACAAAACAGCATTCAGATTCCTTTCGAATCGGTAGTAAAAGGTGGAAAGCTAACACTTCAACTGAATTCTACTCCGAATAAGAATATAACCGACTGATAGCTTATGAGAAATCACTTATTCATAAAATCGATGGTTGTGCTACCCGTTATCACGGTAGCACAACCATCTTTTGCTCAGAAAGCAAATACACAAAAGCCCAATATTGTCTGCATCTTTACCGACGACCATGCCTATCAGACCATCAGCGCCTACGGGCATCCTATCTCCAAACTTGCGCCAACACCCAATATCGACCGGTTGGCCAAGAATGGAATGCTCTTCACACAGTCGTTTGTAGAAAATTCCATCTCCGCCCCAAGCCGTGCCACCTTACTAACCGGACTTTACAGCCACCAACACGGACAAACACGCCTGGGTTGCTGTCTCAACACCGAGAAAACCTGGTTTACCGAATTACTTCAACAAGAAGGCTACACCACCTCCATATTCGGAAAGTGGCACCTCAATGCCGAGCCGAAAGGGTTCAACTATTACGATATTCTTTTCGATCAAGGCGAGTACTACAATCCACGCTTTCGGCGCCCCGACACCAACGGGCAGTACATCAAGGAAACCGGATACGCCACCACACTCATAACCGACCATGCCATTCAATGGCTGGAAGACAGTATCAGCACCGAGAAACCTTTCTGCATCCTCGTCAATCACAAAGCACCTCACCGTAACTGGATGCCGGACCTCCCGAACCTGAACCTTTTCAACGACGTGGAATTTCCCGAACCTGCAACGTTGTATGACGACTACTCCACCCGTGGGCCGCAAATGCAAACACAAGAACTCACCATTGACCGACACATGGGCTTCGCCTTCGACTTCAAAGTACCCGAACTCAAAGACGAACCTACCTTGCAATACATCAAAGACAGTTGGCCAATGGCAATGGGCGAACTAAACGAGAAACAGCGTGCCATTTGGGACGAAGCATATAGCAAGCAGAACAAATCATTCCTCGAAAACCGTCCTACGGGCAAAGAGCTATTGAAATGGAAATATCAACGCTACATCAAAGACTACTGCCGCACCATCCGCTCGGTAGATGAGCAAGTTGGACGTCTGCTTGATTATCTCGAAGAGAAAGGGATGTTGGAGAATACCATTATTGTCTATACCTCCGACCAAGGTTTTCTGCTGGGCGAGCATGGCTTGTATGACAAACGCTTCATGTACGAAGAATCTTTCCGGACGCCATTGATCTTATCCTACCCTTCTTTAATCAAGAAAGGTGCCAAATGCGACAAAATGGTACAGAACATCGACCTCGCTCCCACTTTCCTAAGTTTGGCAGGAGTTGATGTTCCGAAAGAAATGCCGGGACGTTCGCTGACACCGTTGTTCAGAACAGGCAAAACCAAAGAGTGGCGCGATGCTCTCTACTACCATTTCTACGACTACCCCGCCGTGGGAAGTGTACGCAAGCATTACGGCATCCGCACCGACCGTTACAAACTGATTCACTGGTATGGTGAAGGCAGCGGAAACGATCATTCGATAGACTGTTGGGAACTATATGACTTAAAGGAAGATCCGACGGAAGTTCGTAATAGATACGACGATACACGGTACTCTGAGATAGTAGAGAATCTGAAAACCAAGCTATCACATATACGTCAGGAAGCCAAAGTTACAGAATGACAGGTGAAGTTAACTCAAAACGCAAAATAATTGAAACAAAAAACATTAAAAGTATATGAAAAACAAGCATTCATTAATTACCGCCCTTCCCGTACTCTTCGGCTTCTTCGTGATGGGCTTCTGCGACATCGTCGGTATATCATCGGACTATGTGCAACGCACTTTTGGCTGGTCAGACGTAATGACCGGCTTTGTTCCTTCCATGGTATTCATCTGGTTCTTATTCCTCGGCATCCCCGTGGGCAACCAAATGAACAAATGGGGACGCAAGAATACCGTACTGCTCAGTATGACATTGACAATAATGGGTATGCTCCTCCCACTGGTAGCCTACAACAGCACCACTTGTATGATAGCATACGCCCTGCTGGGTATCGGAAACGCCATTCTTCAAGTATCCCTCAACCCACTATTGAACAACATTATCACCAACAGTTCACTGCTGACAAGTAGTTTAACAGCCGGTCAAGTAATAAAAGCTGTCTCCTCACTGGTAGGCCCCGAAATCGTACTGCTGGCAATCAGCTATTTCGGAGCGGACAAATGGTATTACTGTTTCCCCATCTTGGGTGCCATCACCCTGTTATCCGCCATTTGGTTATTGGCAACTCCTATCGAACGCGAGAAATCATCCGGAGCTACCCTCTCTGTGAGCAATACTTTTGCCTTGCTGAAAGACCGCACCATCCTACTTCTTTTCCTAGGTATCTTTTTCATTGTAGGAGTAGATGTAGCCACCAATTTTATCAGTTCCAAACTGATGGCAGTTCGTTTTGATTGGTCCGACGATCAGGTAAAGTTTGCTCCCCAAGTCTATTTCCTCAGTCGTACGATTGGTGCATTACTGGGCACCTTCTTACTAGTCCGTATAGCGGAGATGAAGTATTTCCGCGTCAATATGATTGCTTGCATCGCTTCATTGCTAGTACTTATGATAGTAGAAAATGATATTGTCAACCTCATTTGCATCGGAGCTGTAGGTTTCTTTGCCTCTTCGGTTTTCTCCATTATCTACTCAATGGCACTTCAAGCACGCCCCGAAAAAGCCAATCAAATTTCCGGTCTGATGATTACGGCCGTTGCAGGTGGCGGAGTAGTTACTCCGGCTATCGGACTGGCCATAGGAACTGTAGGTATATTGGGAGGGGTAGCCGTAACACTGCTCTGCGTACTCTACCTTACCTATTGCGCCTTTGGCATTAAAGTAGCAACAAAAAAAATCTCAATTTGATTTTGTAGACACTTTTACCCTCATGCTCTCATAAATGCTCTGTATCACTTTATTCATCGGCATTTGAAGTATGAGGGCAACCCTGATAGCAACTATGAGAGTAAGCGTTTACCCTCATAGCTGCTATCAGGTAAAACTACAACAAGTTCCTAATTACTAGAATATTACTATCTATTTAGCAAATAAATAAATTACTCTTTAATTTTATAAAAACAGGTCTTTCTTGCGCAAAATACAGGTATTTGATACACTAAAGTATGTGGTTTATTCTACTCAGTCCTTACGCATATTATATTTAAGCCTTATTTATATAAAGTGTTTACAGCAGTAATTAAATCTATTTACTTAAATAAACAGATCCATTCACAACTGTAACTTTATATATTCACTACTGTAAACACTTCATAAAGTCAAAAGCAAAACAGAACAACACCCCATGTTTAAATTGTTTTTAACTGTAATATCAGACTACAACCTATAACATGGATGCACCATACCTGAGGACTAAGTAAAATAAAAGGCATTCAATCGCTATTTCTTATGCTATCTCAATCTCTCTCAACAAATGACAAAACAACAATGTATCAACAAATAAAAAATAATGTAGAAACATTGTAGTAACAGTTTTCTATTCAATATTCATATTGCTACAAAAACTTATTTTTGAAATAACTCATAAAAACGGCCATAAACAACACCTCATTAACGACCTATCAAACAGTATATTACCATTATAAAATCAAGTTTGCATTTTAGTTAATCAGCCAACAAGAACTTTTATATAATCTTATCTTTCTTATTTAAATTAATTGTTTATAATAAAATAATTTAGGTTTTTATTGTGAACTAAATATTTAATTAATATATTTGCCATCAATATATGTATGAACATATAATGGTATGTATAAAATATCCAAAACTACTTTCAGACATTAAACAATCTAATAGAAAACAGGATGAAGAAAATCGCTGTTATATTACTAACGATGCTCATGACTACTGCCAGTCATGCACAACACACATCTGTATTCAAACAGATACCTCCCGACAATATTAAAGCCTCAGCCAGCAGTGAACTTAATGCTGGCTCTACACAAAGCGTCGTCAATGGAGACGGCATGGTAGGTAGAAAACACAATGCGCACAACTTAGGCAATGGTATGTGGGTATCAAAAGTTTCCAGAAATCAGGTTCAGTACAACCAAGACACCCAAAAAGGTATTGTATGGTTTGCATGCGATTTAAGTAAGAACAACCAGCAAATAGACCTCATACAGATATGGAATCACAATCAAAGCGAACATACTCGTCGCGGTTTGAACAAGGTCTACATAGAATACTCAGCAGACGGCAAAGTATGGAATTTGCTAAAAAACAAACAACTTCCCTATCATATAATCCCCGAATCAATAGGGCGTAATCCCGAAGCAGCCGACTTCACCTTAGAAACGCCCGGATTGCAGGCGCGATACATCTGCCTAACAGCCGCCGCCGATGGCGAAGGCAACCACTACGACCGCAAAAACCCAATCGTATTGCAGGAAGCAGCCGACTTGCAACAGAATATAGATTATTATGGTTTGAGCGAAATACGCTTCTACCGCAAAGAGTCTGTACCAACCTCCACTCTGCCACCACTGAAAGATTTTTCATTTTCAGCAGGGCAAGGTTACTTAAAAAGTCCCGATGGACCTAAAAGAGAATACTTATTACGGTTCAATACCCCTGTTTATACCGAGGCAGAAATAACTTTCCAACTTGGTGAGAAAACCTGGAGAGAAAAAATACCTGCGTCCGCTATAGGAACAGATGAGCTTTCAGGATGCTTCCCTGCCGGATATATGGAAGAGGCCACTTCATTAAAAGTAAAAGTCAACAGTCGGCAAGGCATTGTCGAAAATAAATGTCAAGTGCCCGGAGCCCGCAAATGGACCGTATGTTTCTTTCCGCATTCTCACCTCGATATTGGATACACCCATCGGCAAGATGATGTAATGAAACTCCAATGGCGTATATTAGAACGTGCACTCGACTTGGCAGAACGTACCCAAAACTATCCCGACGGCGCACGTTATCGCTGGAACACAGAAGCTACTTGGGCCATTACAGCCTATCTGGATAAATACGCCGGAACAGAAAAAGCAGCCCGACTGATAAAAGCCATCCGTAACGGTACCATTAACGTAGATATGGGGCTGGGCAGTATCCTTACTGGCATCAGTCGTCAGGAAGAGTTGATGCACATCTTTGATGACGGACACCGTATCAGCAAAGAGCTTGGTGTCGAACTCAATACAGCCATGATGAGTGATGTACCCGGCCAAGTATGGGGATTAGCGACTTCTATGGCAAAAAATGGAGTAAAGTATTTCTCCCCGGGTCCCAATTACGTCCCTTTCTATGGAAAAATAGGCAATGACCGTGCCGCCGCTCTGCATATCAAATGGGGTGATCGCCCCTTTTATTGGCAGTCACAATCCGGTACGGACAAAGTACTTGTGTGGCAAGCCGGACGTGGCTACTCTTGGTTTCACGGTTGGCTGGCAAACCGCATCGGAGTATGTGGATTAGAACCCATCTGGAGTTATCTGAGCGAACTTGAAACTGATGAGTTTCCTTATAACACCTGCTACCTGCGCTATACAGTTCATGGAGATAACGGACCACCCGATGAATCCATGCCCGATGTGATCCGCAAATGGAACGAGCGTTACGACTCTCCACAATTCCGCATTTCTACAGCTAAAGAGTTTTTTACAGATTTCGAGGCTCGTTATGGTCGTGAATTACCCACTTATGGCGGCGACATGACCCCCACCTGGGAAGACGGAGCAGCATCTACCGCCCGTGAAACAGCTATAAACCGCAACTCTGCTGCCCGGCTGGCACAAACGGAAGTTTTATGGAGTATGCTTGCTACCAGTCAGTCGTTTCCTACAGATAAGTTTGCCGAAGCCTGGAAAAACGTACTTCTTTTCTCCGAGCATACTTGGGGAGCATCGGCTAGCGGACCGCAACCACACTCACAGTTCACAAAAGATCTGTGGGCTGGAAAGAAAATGTACGCAGACAATGCGGATATGCAGTCACGCTCTTTATATAAGGATGCTTTGAAATCGCTAGCTGATAACCATGGTAACTACATCCACATACTGAATACAAATTTGTGGACACGTTCCGATGTTGTCACCCTCGATTCGACAATCGACCTGACCGGCAAAGCAATCCTCAATTCAAACGGCGACAGAGTGGAAACCCAACGCCTACACAATGGACGATGGATATTCATTGCAGAAGAAGTGCCGGCACTATCTTCATCTGTTTATCAAATCGTACCTTCGAAGCAAAAAACAGGCAACAACAGTTTTTCTTCTCTGTGTACGGCAGACAACAAACTGGACAATGGACTGGTGCAAGTTGAAATAGACCCGATAAAGGGTACTATCCGCTCACTGAAAGCAAAAAATAGTCCTTTCGAATATGCATCAGGCAATGGTTTAAACGATTATCTCTATGCCGATCGCCTGAATGCCAATTCACATGGTGTAGAGCATATCGATAGAATCATCTTGCTCGATGATGGCCCCATAGCCGCTACCCTGCGCATTGAATCGAAGGCTCCGGGTTGCAATCTTCTTTGGAGAGACGTTACTATCTATAAAGGAATAAATCGTGTAGACCTCTGTAACACTTTGGATAAGCAAGACATCTTGGAACCTGAGAATGTCCACTTTGTATTTCCTTTCAGCATTCAGCAGCCCGAAATTACAATGGACTTAGCCATGAGTGAAATCCACCCTGAACGCGAACAATTGGAAGGTGTCAACAAGAACTACTATTCTCTGCAGAACGGCATTGCAGTAGGCGACTTGGAACATGCCATTTCCCTGACTACCATAGATGCCCCCTTTGTAGAGCTAGGTACCGCTACCGGATTGGATTATCGTTTGAATCCCCGTCACGGATATGGTTGGATGCAATCAGCCAAAATATCACCCGTTATCTATTCGTGGGTAATGACTAACACCTGGCGAACGAACTACAAAGCATCTCAAGATGGTATTGCAGTATTTCGTTACTCCTTGTATCCCTCCGACCCGGTTGACTTAAAACTGAAACAACGGGGTGTCGAGCGCGAATCGGAATTGATTGCCGTACGAAGCAATAACTCCCAGCAAACCGGACAATTGTTCCGCCTAAAAGGACGCAACCGAATTGCAGTATCTAGTATAAAGCCTTCGGATGATGGAAAAGGATACATCATCAGCCTGCATAACATGGGCAACCAAAGTGTAAATTCATCTTTTGTCTGGGGTAGTATGAAGGCAAAACGCATTAGCACATGCGACAATAAACAAACACCCTTAAAACCGTTCAACGACCAATCTTTCTGGATGAAACCCTATGAGTACATCCAACTGAAAGTAGACACAAAAGAATAGAATAACTGAATAACAAAACTATAAATTATGAGTAAAAATTGAAACCAATTAAATTAAAATGCGTATGAAAAAAGTTACAGTACAAAACCTTTTCAAGGTTTGGATGTGTGTAGTGATGTCACTCATGACACTATCGCTACATGCACAAGATGACTCCTTCACGGTGTCCGGTACGGTGACAGACGGCACCGAATCCGTGATTGGTGCATCTGTAATCGACACAAAAACACAGCAAGGATGCGTGACCGACATGGATGGAAAGTTCTCACTGGTTGTAAAAAGCAATTCAGTTCTAAAGATTAGCTACATTGGATATACTACACAAACGATCACAGTCAACAAGAACAAGAAGGTATACAACATAGTATTAAAAAGCGATGATGTATTACTGGACGAATTGGTTGTAGTAGGGTACGGGGTACAAAAGAAGCAAACTCTAACCGGCGCTGTCGCAGCTGTAACCTCAAAGGATATTGTGACCACCAAGAACGAAAACCTTCAGAATTCACTGACCGGTAAAATTGCAGGTTTACGCGTTGTCCAAAACTCCAGTGAACCGGGCGCTTTTGGCTCGGTAATGGATATTCGTGGTCTGGGTACTCCGCTGATTATCATCGATGGTATACCTCGCGACAACATGGCACGCATTGACCCGGAAGATGTAGAAAGCATCTCTGTGTTGAAAGATGCTTCGGCCTCTATCTATGGTGTACGCGCAGCAAACGGTGTCGTACTTATCACCACAAAGAAAGGAGCTAAAGGCAAGGCAGAAATCAACTATACAGGTAGTTATAGCTGGCAGAAGCCTTCTAACTTTCCAGATCTTGTTACCTCAGCAGAGTGGATGACTTTATCCAATGAAAAAAGTAGACATAATGTAGATGGCGGTGGTGCTGGATGGACTGATGAACAGATTGCTAGTGCTGAGACTACAAACTGGCGAGATGCAGTTATACGCAACACAGCGCCTCAAACCCAGCATACATTAAGCATTTCGGGAGGTACAGATAAAGTAAGCTACTATGCAAGCATAGGCTACCAGTCTCAGGAAAGTTTTATTCAGACTAACGCCTTGAATTATGACAAATATACATTACGCAGTAACTTATCAGCCAATATCACGAACCGACTTAAAGTTGATTTGAATATTTCCGGATTGATGGATGAACGTAATACCCCCCATTATGGCGCTTACGACATAGTACGTGGACTTTGGTTGATGCAACCTATGGACCCCATTTATCAAGATGGAGTAGAAGGAAGGTACACTCAGCCCTCTAACACTACTTTGATTAACCCGGTTGCCATGATGGACCCCGACTTGGTAGGTTACAAATCATATAAAAGCAAATGGTTCCAATCCAGCATGACAGTTACTTATGAAGTTCCGGGAGTGAAAGGACTGAACTTGAAAGCGATGTATAGCTATGACTTTATTATGAATGACAACAAACAGTTCGAGAAAACCTGGAAATCATATCGTGGCGACCAAGTTTATACACGTAATAATCCGTCGAAAGTAGGTCGTACCTATTATGGCAAAGACAATAATTTATGGCAATTGGGTGCCAACTACTCGCGCAACTTCAAAGGACATAATGTAAATGCCATGGTTCTCTTTGAACAATCGACCTACGAAGGAGATAACTTTGGAGGAAATAAAGAGCTGTCAATTCCTATTGACCAAGTATTTGCCGGCAATAAGGAAAACCAACAATTCACCCAAAGCACGGACGCCGGTGCACTTTACGAACGCGCCAACCAAGCGTGGGTAGGTAGACTTGCTTACGATTACAATTCAAAATATCTTTTGGAATTTGCTTTCCGCTATGAAGGATCTTCCAAATTCCCTTCAAACTCACGTTGGGTAATGTTCCCGTCAGTATCGGGAGGTTGGAGAGTATCAGAAGAAGCTTTTTGGAAAGAATCATTCATGCAATTCATTAATAACTTCAAAGTTCGTGCATCTTGGGGCAAGATGGGTGATGATGGCGCACTCGCTTATCAGTTCCTTACCGGATACACTTACCCAGTAGGCGGAGGTTCTAATTCAATGCCTGGCGGAGCCATCTTCGATGGAAAATTCGTGAATGCCTCGGCTACCAAAGGATTAGCAAATAACAATATTTCATGGATTTCTGCCAAAACTTTCAATATAGGTTTCGATGCAGAAGCCTGGAATGGTCTACTAGGTCTTTCTTTTGATTACTTCAGACGTGACCGTGACGGTTTATTGGCAACCCGCAACGCGAGTCTTCCGGGAATTGTAGGTGCCGCATTACCACAAGAGAATCTTAATGGCGACTTGACCCGTGGTTTCGAAGTGGAAATAAGTCATCGCAACCGAATAGAAGATTTCAACTATGAAATAAAAGGAAATGTAGCTTACGCACGTTCAATGAATAAACACATCGAAGGAGCACGCAAAGGTAACTCTTACTTGAACTGGAAAGAGAACTCCAATGACCGATATAAAGATTTATGGTGGGGCTACGGTACAGGTAATCGTCTTACCAGTTGGGACCAAATCTATTACAATCCTATTTATGTAGGCCGGGGTTCAGTAATCGGAGACTACAATTATGAAGACTGGAACGGGGACGGCTGGATTAATGATCTGGATGTACGCCCATTGACTAACTCAGGAGACCGTCCTCTGTTGAACTTCGGTCTTACACTTAACGGAAGTTGGAAAGGAATTGACCTTAGCATGTTATTCCAAGGAGCTGCCATGCGCCATATCTCTTACTCAGAACTATTATACGATCCTTTGTGGGCTAATACCAATGCACTTGATCAATTCATGGACCGTTGGCGTCCCGCCGACAGCCATGCAGATCCTTACAATCCATCAACCGAATGGATTAGCGGTCACTATGCTTACACCGGTTCATTACCAAACCAAAACTCGAAGTTTAATATGCAGAATGCAGCATATCTGCGTCTAAAGACTATCGAATTGGGATATACACTGCCTAAGGTATGGTTAACGAAAGTTGGAGTACAAAACGTCCGCATATATCTGAGTGGATATAATCTACTTACCTTTACAGGTTTAAAATATTGTGACCCTGAATTCCCATCTTCCAACTATGGATATAATTATCCTTTGAACAAGACTATCACAGTAGGTGCAAATATTAAATTCTAAAGATTGACACTATGAAACTAAAAAAATATATATTCGCATTATGCCTGGGAGCCATGACCTCTTGTGTAGATATGGACATCCCGCCGATGAACATCCTCGGTGACAAAGAAATATTCGGCAGTACAGAAGGCGTTACAAGCTATATGGCACGTCTGTACAGTACACTGCCCGTAGAAGACTTCCGCTATTCTCATGCCAATATGTTCTTCTCCGGAGGTTCAAACTTTGCACAACCCTCTTGCCTCACAGGAGAAGCCGTCAGTCGTGATACTCATGGAGCAGAAATAGAAAAGGCCAACTACTGGGACGCCGCATATGCTGCAATCCGAGAAATGAACTATTTCATGGAAACTCTTCCAAAATATGAAAGTTCACACAGTGCTGCCGAAGTAGAAAACCTGATTGCTGAAGCTACTTTTCTACGTGCCTATACATATTATGCATTGGTAAAACGCTATGGTGGTGTACCTGTAATTGATAAAGTTGTAGATTATCCTGCCAGCGTATCGATTCCTCAAACTCAATTATTCCGTGACTCAGAAGAGGCAACTTGGGATTTCATCGCCAAAGACTTGGATTACGCCATTGCACACTTGCCCCTGAAAAGCCAAAAAGGTCGTGCTAATAAATATGTGGCTGCTGCCTTTAAGTCACGTGCCATGCTCCACGCTGGTTCTATAGCCAAGTACAATGAAGTAAATGAAGTATACAACAATGTTCGCATCTGTGGTATCCCTGCAGAACGTGCAACAGATTACTTCAAGCAGGCTTATGCAGCTTCTAAAATTGTAGATGAAGGTGGATACGAACTCTATAAAGGCGAATGGGTAGCAGATGATAAGGATGCTCAATACACCAACTTTGTTAATATCTTCCTTAAGGATACCAAAGAGAATATCTTTGTGAAGTATTTCAACTATCCGGAATCCGTACACTCTTACGATTGTTTTGCACAGCCCACTCAAACCTCTACCGGAGGTAGTAATACTGAAATCTGCCCGACATTGGACTTCGTAGAAATGTTTGAAGGCTTTGAGAAAGATGCTAACGGACACTTTAAGAACTTCGATACCGAAGGTTATTACAAATTATTCGAAACAACAATGGAACCTTTTAAGAATGCTGAGCCACGTCTGCGCGCCACAGTTCTTTTGCCAGGCGATGAATTCAAAGGTCAGTCTATCGAAATCCGCCGTGGCATTTGGGTAGGAACAGGTGATAAGATATCTCCGCTTCTTCCGCCAGATACTTATAATTTTTACGATGACTATTCTGCATACGTAGACGATGCAACAAGTTTGCTGAAACTTGCCAAACGTGAATCTCAGAATACCGATGCCGCAGCTATTACCCTAAAGGATGGCAGCAAGATGAAACGTGCCGGCAAAAGCGGTTCCGTGAAGTTCCAGGAAATAGGTTGCACAGTTTCAGGTTTCCTTATTCGCAAATACCTCAATCCTAACCAACAAAATACGAATTGGAATCAGTCCTCACAAAACTGGATTGACATCCGTTATGCAGAAGTTCTTCTGAATCGTGCCGAAGCCGCTATGGAACTGGTAGCAGCCGGAGTAACAACTGACGCATCGGGTGACAACTACAAAGATGTTGCATTTAAATGTGTGAATGACATCCGTGAACGTGCCGGTGCATCACAGCTGAATTCCTCTACTGATGTAACGATCGACGTTGTTCGTACAGAACGCCGCAAAGAGTTATCTTTTGAAAACAAAACCTATTGGGACTTGAAACGTTGGCGGATTATCCATAAAGAACAATCCACCCGTACATATAGAACTCTGCAACCTTTCTTTGCGGCTGACGCTATGAAGTACTTCATGGACATCAAACTCCAAGAACAAGGTGGCAAGGTGTATACTTTCGATACCCGCAATTATTATCAGCAGATTCCGAGCGGTGAGATCACCAAGAATCCGAACTGCAAACAGAACCCTGGTTATTAGTATAAAAACAACTATAGAATATGAAAAGAAATATTATATATCTCGTATTATCTATTTTCTTGCTTGGAAGCTTCACTTCTTGCGAGACTGATAATTATGGCGAACCTGCTGAAACATTCCGCGGCGCCTTCATAGACAAAGTGACTAAAGAACCGTTTCAAACGGCCATTGGCAATACAGGTATCCGGATACGGATGATGGAATATAGTTGGAGCGATACTCCTCAACCATATGACTTCAACTGCATGATGGATGGTAAGTTCCAAAACACCAAGATTTTTGCCGGTAATTACGGTATCATCCCCGAAGGAGCATTCGTTCCCCTTGAAGAAGAGAGAATGGATATCAAAGGTACCGTAGAGAAGACCTACGAAGTAGAACCTTTGCTGCGATTGGAATGGATTGGCGAACCGAAAGTAAATGCTGACGGTACCGCTGAAATCAAAGTAAAAATCACACGCGGAACTGAAAACCCCAATTATCAACAACCCATTGAAGAAGCATGGTTATTTGTGAGCGAAACCAGCTATGTAGGTGATTTCAGCTTTAGTAACCGTTTTTCAACTCAATTAGTTGGTGCAAATGTTACTAACATTTTAGGCGAAGAAATCACAATTAAAACCAAAGGAGAATTTCCGACCTATTCACGTAAATTCTTCCTTCGTGTAGGTGCTCGTACTACAATGAAGTTCAGCGGAACCAACCGATACAATTATACCACAATAAAAGAAATCACGACAATAGCTCGGTAATTTGGTTTAATCAGAAATGCCTTCCTTCTATCTTAACAAGCAGGAAGGCATTTATTTATAATTCAAGTCATATGATGAAAATAAAACTAATTCTAGTCAGTGTTTTATGTCTGCTTGGAATTACAGCCTCAGCACAGAAAACACCAGTTCAGACAAACGTAATGTCTTTCAACATCCGATTTGATAATCCAGGTGACGGTACCAATGCCTGGAAGTATCGGGTTGACAATGTAGCTCAGTTAATCAATTATTACACTCCCGATTTATTGGGTATGCAGGAAGTAATGAAAAATCAGCTGGACGATTTAAAGAAACGTCTTCCCCAATACACAGCTCTCGGAGTAGCCCGGATAGACGGTAAAGAGAAAGGAGAATTCTGCTCTATTTTCTTTAAAACGGATCGTTACCGATTATTGCACCACGGCGACTTCGGTTTAAGTGAAACACCTAATAAATTCGGAGTAAAAGGATGGGATTCGGCCTGCGAGCGGATTGTAACCTGGGCTATATTAAAAGACAAGCAAACCGGTAAAAAGTTGGCTTTCTTCAATACACATTTCGACCATGTAGGGCAGATATCCCGACACGAAAGTGCCAAACTGCTACTTAAGAAGGTTAATGAGATAGCAGGATCACTCCCCGTAGTCATTACAGGAGATTTCAACATGACGACCGACACCGAACCTTTCAAAATTCTAACTGATGGTGGATTAAGTGCCAGCTGTTTCAATACTCCTATCATTTACGGTCCAGCAGGTTCTTTCCATGGTTTCGGACGTATTCAAGAAAAAGACCGTTCATTAATCGACTTCATTTTTGTAAATAAATCAATTCAAATTCAAAAGTATCGCGTTATTGCCGATCAACCTCTAAATGGATATGTGTCGGATCACAATCCGATTCTGATAACATTCTAAGAGGTTATTAACAATCCACTGATCTATAATCACAGTGAGTGGTATCAATATAATTTTGGTTCTTCATCACTTCTCGTAAGACAAGTAATGAAGAACCAAAATTATATTGTTTTTGTACATATCTCAAGCCTCTCAAAAGCATGCCTTACCACTCCGGCGCTTCCTGCCCAAACAAACTCTCCACAAAGAAATCGTTTATTTTGTGCATTTCGAACGCTCCACCCAGGCCATGCCCCTTTCCGGGCAGATAGAGTTGATCGAAGTTCTTGTTGGCTTTCATCAATTCACTTACAACCTGCAAGGTCGATGCAGGATCGACGTTATCGTCCAACTCACCGTTAATCAACAACAACTTTCCCTTCAGTCGCCAGGCATTGTCCACATTGGAAGAAGCACTGTATGATTCGTCTATCGGATAACCCATCCATTGCTCGTTCCACCAAATTTTGTCCATGCGGTTGTCGTGGCAGCCACAGAGCGCAACGGCAGCTTTGTAGAAATCGTTGTGAAAGAGCAGGGCTGCCATTGCATTCTGACCTCCGGCCGACCAGCCGTAGATACCTACACGATCGATATCCATATAAGGATACTGCTTGGCGGCGGCTTTTATCCAGGCAATGCGGTCGGGGAATCCGGCATCTTTCAAATTCTTCCAGCAAACATCGTGGAAAGCTTTGGAACGGTTGGAAGTACCCATACCGTCAATCTTGACAACGATGAAACCTAATTCCACTAGGCGGGAACAGAGATGATCGGTAGCACGGAAGTATTTCTCAACATGAGAATCGTGAGGGCCTGCGTAGATCATCTCAATAACCGGATATGACTTGGAAGCATCGAAGTTAGAGGGGCGAAGAATCTTTCCCCAAATATCGGTCTTACCGTCACGACCTTTGGCATGGAAGACTTCAGGCATTTGCCATCCTACAGCCGTCAGTTCACTAATATCACTTTTTTCGAGCTGGGCAATAACCGTACCGTCGGTAGCATTGCGCAACACCGATGTATAAGGCATATCGGCACGAGAGTAGGCATCGACGAGGTATTTACGATCAGCAGAAGCTGTCACTTGATGGTTGGCAGGTTCGGGGGTGAGGTCTTTGAAACCGGTACCATCCATGTTAATGCGGCAATAGTGCAGGTGATAAGGGTCTTCGCCAGGATTAAAGCCGGAAGCGTTGAAGTAGATCACACGACTGGCCTCATCTACATAATCGACGTTGCGCACTACCCATTCGCCCTGAGTGATCCGATGTTTCACTTGTCCGTCGTTGCCCAAAAGATAGAGATGCCGCCAGCCGTCACGTTCGGAAATCCAAAGCATCTCTTGTCCGTCGTTCAAATCTTTGCGATAGCACTGGTAGTAATGAATAAAGGTGGGTGACTGTTCATCAGCCAGATGGGTAATTTTACCATTCGCAGCATTGACTTCGCCCACAATATAGCGCTGATGTCCCCGTTGATTGAATTCGAAGGTGAAGGCACGGCTGTCATTACGCCATCCGGTAAGATATAGGTCGAACTGGTTTGCATAGAGTTCGGTATCGAGGACGATCTGCTTACGGGTGGTCCAGTCGAAGAGGACGGGCAAAGATACGGGAATCACATCACCCGGCTTGGCATAGTCTCGCCATTGAAGCACGGGTTGCAGCTGCGTGGCGGGACGTGACTCCAGCAAGGGAATGCGACGTTCCTGCGTATCACGTACTTTGACAGTAGCAAGTTTACGAGAATCGGGCGACCACATTAGACGGTCACTGTACCGATAACCCTGCGTGCCGTCGGTAGTGAGGGCGACGGGATTCCGAGGTTCTTTCCGTTCGCGGACGTAGACGTTGTTATCCTGTATGTAGGCTTCCCAAATACTATCGGGGGAGGCTACCACATGTAATTTGCCGTTATCGTTGTTTCGCCTTTGGTTGGGTTGTTCTTCTGCTATCAGTTCCTCAGCCAAGGGTTTGTTCTTGCCTTTGAGGTAGATGGAGAGCCCTTTCTTATCGGAGGCTTTTTCCTTACGTCCGGTTTCGGCGTTCACCAAATAATAGACAGTGCCGCCCGGTTCGCGGTTCTGATACCAGAAGTAGTGAGAATCACGGAGCCAGTTGGCCCGTACACCCGGCGAATAGACACGGTTTTCTAATTTCAGAATGGTATCGGCACGTTGATAATCAGCCTTCGTCAACTGGGCTTCGAGAGGAGTTAAAGATACCAGTCCCCAAAACAGGACAATAAGATTCTTTTTCATGTATTGTTCATATTTAGATATTAACTTTCCTATCAGTTGCTTCAATGACAATTGATAGGAAAGTTTTTTTCATTACTTAAAAAGAGAGTTGAATATCTTATTCAGCCAAGATAGACATTTCCGCTCCCGAAGCATAGTCTTGTCCATTCTGCTCGCTCAGTGCCGTAAAACGGATATAGCGTGCCTTGACCGGTTTATCAAAGTTAACAATCTTCTCCTTGCGGTTCTTCTCAAAGCTTCCTTGTGCCACCGGTTCGCTCCAAGTCTTTCCGTCCATGCTTGTCTGGATACTGTAATTCTTGATATTACCGTTATCGCTATCCTGACGAGGCAGATAGGTAAATCCTTTGATAGCCCTCACCTCACCTGCATCCAAATCTATCCAATGGGGATATTTGGCCATTGTTACCGAATACATGGTATGCCAAATGGTGTTCGGATCGTCATCTACCAAATTGGCAGCTTCGCCTCCATCTGTTTCCTGACTACTGGCATTCATTACTTCCACCTGAAATTTTTCGATCTTATTGAATACCTGCGTAGACTTGATGTCCGGTGTGGACTTGAACCAAGCTGTAACAACACCTCCGTCACGCATAGAAATAGGAGCGGTATATTGTTGAACCTTCTTGCTCTTACCTACCGTATAACAGATTTCGGCATCCGGACGAACAGAGACAAACGAAACCTCTCCCACTTTATTGCGAATAATGCTTAATGGGATTTCTCCTCCGGCACTTACTTGCGCAGTTTCTATGAAGTTCGAAGTAGCCGGGCGAATGATAAAGCCGAAGTTATGTTGCCCTGCAAATACACGGTCTTCAACCAACGGGCCTCCTTGTCCGCAGCTGTTTCCTCCCAAGCCGGTTACCGCAAGGTCTAAATGCAGATAAGTATCGCTAACTGCCGGAAGCTGATAAGGATGTCCCGCCAACACCATATCTACCGCCGAATATTGCAGCGGGGCCACAGACATGCGATTGGTAGCAATGAATTGTGCTCCACCACCATTACTGTTAGTAAGTGCACACCAACGCACATCTTCGTGATTGGAGATATCCTGCGGCTTGGGGAAGTTGACGAACTCGTCAGCCACCTTATTTTGATGGATTTCAATGAATTGTCCTGTCTTGCGGTCGGGATAATTCTCGATAGGACCACGGCCGTAGTAAGTAAAGTTCTCATATCCTCCGGGTACTTTCATCAGATAACCCAAACGAGGCAATACCAAACCCGGACGATTGGAAGTGATACCGGCTTGTAGTTCGATAGAGCCGTCACGATAAACTGTCCATATTTGGTTGGTAGTAAACTTAAAGTCGTTCTCACCGAATTTCTGTTCCGTCAGTTCTTCAATCTTGTTCTTACCGCTGGATGTTCCTCCAAGGATACGAGCAGCGTTGGGTGCTTGAGATTCTACTGAAAAAGCAAGAACTATCGCACCGTCAGCACGTTGCATCACCTTACCCTGAGTAGCTTTATGCTTCAAGTTGTGCAATCCGTTTTCAAACCAAGCAGTGTATGCCCAGTTGTCATTATTAGTAAAGGCACGGAATGCATCGAGTTGCGGACCGTTACCATCGGCAATAATCACTTCACCGTTGTACTTCAAACTATAGATTGTACCGGTCTGCATATCAAAACGAGCCTCAAAGTTATTACCCGTAACGGTAGTGAACCGAGCATCAGCTTTATCTAAATTCAGATTAGCTGCCGAGGCTGTAACCGTACCCATATCAGGCAAACCTGTTGCTTGCTTCAATGCGATTTGCTCTTCGGCCATCGTATAACCTTGCTCTGCCCACGGTTCTGTTTCCTTCAGTTGGAACTGGACTTTTACAAAGTATTCAGCATCCGACTTCAGAGTCCGATAATCATAAGGAATCTGAACAGTAACACGGCTACGGGGAGCAACTTGCCCTATCGTAAGCAAACCGTCTTTCACTTCTTTTCCATTTTCATAAAGCGACCAGCGTACTTGATAGTCGGACAAATCTTTGAAATAGTATTTATTGAAGATTTCGAAGTTGCCTTTTTCCACATCCAACGCCTTGACACCAATATGCTGATAAACCTTCTTCACTTCATAGTACTGAGGTTTTGGCTCAAGATCTCCGAAGACGATGCCATTCATTACGAATTGTCCGTCATTGGGCGTATCGCCGAAATCACCACCGTATGCCAAGTAACGTTTGCCATCCGGTGTATAGTTGTACATAGACTGATCTACCCAATCCCAAATAGCGCCGCCACAGAAGAAGTTAGTCGATTCAATGGCATCCCAGTAATCCACCAGGTTACCCACGGCGTTCCCCATAGAATGAGCATACTCTGAAATATGGAAAGGATATTTGATGTCATATTTACCTTTTACAGCTTCGCGCGTCCACGCAATAGAGGGGTACTGATTAGAACCCATGTCCACAATATCATTATTACGTTCATACTGCACGGGGCGGGATAGATCGAAGGCTTTCAGCGCATTATAGGCTGTAACAAAGTTCTTGCCCGGTCCCGCCTCATTGCCTAAGGACCAGATAACGATAGAGGGGTGATTGATATTGCTGTGTACCATCTCCATCACACGGGCTACATGCGCATTCTCCCACTCTACGGGATGTGACAATGAAGCTGCTCCATAATAATATTCGTGCGATTCGAGATTAGCCTCATCTTCCAGATAGATACCGTATTTATCGCATAAGTAGTACCAGTAAGGATCATCGGGATAATGAGAGTTACGCACATGATTAATATTCGCTCTTTTCATCAGCATAATTTCCTTTTCCATCATCTCACGTGTGACGGCATGTCCTACTCCCGGATTAGATTCATGACGGTTGACACCTTTCAGTTTGGCAGTCTTTCCATTAATATAGTAGTAACGTCCTGCCAGTCCGAATTCATCGGCAGAAGCAGGAGTATCCTTAATCTCTACTTTACGGAAACCGATATAAGTGGAAATCACTTCTACAGTACGTCCTTTTTTGTCTTTCAATTCTCCCACCAAAGTATAGCGGTAAGGTTTTTCTGCCGACCACAATTGAGGAGCCTTCTGCACCAGCGTAGCCTGACACGAGATAATTTCATCTTTTCCTACCGGATTGATTGCGGTAGTTGCAGTAGTGCCGGCTACCAATGTATTCTCGTCTGAATACAATTTGTTGGCATAAAGCGAATAAACCATGCTATAGCCTTTCACTTCCTTCTTGTCGAGGTTGCGGATATCAGCTTTAATAGTCAAGGTACCTTCGTCAAGAGCAGTGTTCAAATCGGGAGTCACGACCCAATCACGTACATATACTTTCGGTACAGAAGTCAATGCCACCGTGCGGAAGATTCCCGGCAAGCGGAACATATCCTGCGCTTCGAGGAACGAGCCGTCGGAACTACGATATACTTCGGCGGCAACCACGTTCTTACCTTTTACCAAATAAGGAGTTATATTAAAACTTGCCAGGTTACGGGAATTCTTAGAGAATCCTACATAATGTCCGTTAATCCAAAGGTAAAAGAAAGAATCCACACCATCGAAATTGATAAAAACTTCGCGACCGTCCCAACTTGCGGGTACTGTAAATTCTCTGCGATAAGAGCCGACTTCATTGCGGGCATTAAATGTAGTCCAATGAGCAGGAGGGGTACGCATCACTCCACCACGCCAGTCGTCCACTGCTACTTTGTGCTGGAAGATTACAGGCTGGTTGACGTAAATAGGCGTACCATACTTCTGCGTTCCGTCTTTTTGGATACCATAAATATTCCAGCTAGAGGGTACCGGAATGTTATCCCAACCATTTACATCATAATCCGTCCGGTAAAAATCTTTCGGACGCTTGTCAGGGTCGGGTGCCCAATTGAATTTCCAATCACCATTGAGACTCATCCAATAGGAACTGTTCTCCGGCAGCACTTTACGGGCAGAAGCTGCGTCGGCAAAAGAGTAAAAAACAGCATGAGGTTGTTCTTTGTTCAAAGCGATTCGTTCGGGAGACTCCCATTCTTTGCCATCGGGTGCTTCAATAGCAGCATACTGATAGCCTTTCAGCAGATTTCCATTTTCTGCAGCAACAGGTAGCAGAACGCTACCTAGCAGCAATGCAAGTACAATTTTCTTCATTTTTCAGACTTTAGATTAGTTTTAGGTAAAGATGATAATTCCCCACATAACACGAGTTATGTAGGGAATTATTTTAACACTCTTTATTGATATCCATCATTTTGAGTTAGTTTTGGGTTCTTATCAATAGCACCCAAAGGTATAGGCAAGTAGCGATGAAAAGGTTTAAATATGCGTTCTTCAATCATACGCTCTTCTACTTGAGCATTCGGATTAATTAACGCACGCATCTCGGGAGAGATACTGGCGTCCATCGTAACACTTCCAACGACACGCAATAATTTTCCGTTAAGTACTTTCTCGGCCAACATCTTGCCATCGGCCGTTTTCCAACGAAGAATATCGGCACGTCTCAATCCTTCACCAGCAAACTCAACTGCACGTTCGCGCTGAATCAGCTCGCGCAATTTATCCTTGGAAGCATACTTCGTGCGGTCTACAGCAGGCATTCCTACTCTTTCTCGTATCTCATCCAAAGCATCGTAAACACTTGCAGAAGGGCCATTCAACTCATTCTCAGCCTCAGCATAGGTCAGTAAAACTTCCGCATAACGGAATACAATAGGACTTGCTTCCGTATCCCAAATGCCGGTTGCATTGTATTGAGTAATAGGATCCAAGTATTTAGCCCAAGTCAATGCAGTCTTCGAGGAGTTATCGGCAGCCAATGAGTAATTGGGATTTGCTTTTCCGGCGATCTCCTTATCCAAAGTATTGAAAACGGTTGTAGTACCATCATCCTTTGTAAAGTTTGAACCAGGGTAGTAAATCGACATCCCCATACGCGGGTCACGATTGGCGTAAGGATGGGTTGCGTCATAACCCGAACCGGTTTCATTTATCGTCAGACCATTCTTCATTTCATAAGTATCTACCAGATTTTGAGTAGGCACAATTGAAGACCAGCCACCATCGCCGTTGTTATACATCTGACCAATGGTTCCCAGGGTCTTTGTATTCGGTATATACTGAACAGATAAGATGATTTCTTTCGAACTCTTGCCGCTAATGCGGAACAAATTACTATAGTTGGAGTCTAACGAATAAAGTTTTAACGCCTTTATCTTCTCGGCACGGTCTTTTGCAGTAGCCCAGTCGCCATAGTACAAAGCCTCACGCATGCGAAGAGCCAGTGCAGCGCCTTTGGCAACACGTCCTAAAGCAGCCGGTTCATCATTCAAGTCACCGGTCAGTGCGTCAAGCTCAGTTTCGATAAACTCACGTACTTTGGCTTCGGTTTCGCGGGGGACTTTGGCTTCATCGGCAGTTGTATAGTTAGAAACAATAGGTACTCCGCCATACATCCAATTCATTACAAAATAGTTGTAAGCACGCAAGAAACGTACTTGCGCAATCAGATCTTTCTTCACTGCAGGATCAGTGAAAGGAATACCTTCTACGTTTTCAAGGAAAGTATTGCATCGGCGAATCACGCTGTAGCTATAAAAGCTATGTCCGCCGGAGGGAGAAATCGTACCATTACCAAAACTAGTATACCCCTCCCAAGGAAAGTTGTTATAGGCAAAGTCGGACATACAGTCTAAATAGAGCAAAGTTTCTCCACTCTCCCATCCGGGAACTTGGTCGTTATCTCCTCCATAACAGCCTACTGCAAATTTTTGTGCATCATCTTCCGTAGCCCAAGTGGTGGAGGGAGATAAAGCATCGTATGGAGTAGTGGTTAAAAAATCATTGCATGAGGTGGCTGTCAGTGCGACCAATCCTACCAATATATATTTTTTAATACGTATCATAAGTATAAGTATGTTTAAGTTCGGATTATTAGAAAGTAATGTTAACACCAAATGCATGAGTACGCAATAACGGATAAGAAGACAAACGCTGGCTGGTTGCTTCCGGGTCAATGTTGATCTTCATATTATCAATAGTCAGCAAATTCTCAACCGAATAGTACAGACGCAACTTTTCAACCCCCAGTGCGTTCAGCCAATCTTTGGGAAGGGTATAGCCCAATTGCAGATTCTTCAATCTCAAGTAACTTGTATTCTGCAACCAAAAAGTAGATTGTGCGTTGCGCGAGCTACTTGGAGAGTTAGTATTAGTAAAAATGCGAGGCATAGAGGCATTCTTATTGGTCTCACTCCAAGCGTCTTTCCAGACAGAAGCAGGATGTCCGGCATCACCAGAGAAAGCTCCGTATACTTCATGGGCATCAAACAGTCTGGCCACTTTGGCTGCGCCATTGAATACCAATGAGAGGTCGAATCCTTTCCAGCCGGCATTCAGGTTTAATCCGAAGGTGTAGACAGGCTCGGTGCTATTGCAGTAAACACGGTCAGAAGAGGTCAACTTGCCATCGCCGTCGGCATCCACATAACGGATATCACCAGCTTTGAATTTTCCACCACTGAAAGGATTACCATATTTGGCTGTATAGTCATCAGCTTCCTGCTGAGAGTTAAAGAATCCGTCCGCTTGATAGATATAGTATGCATTGAGTTGATTTCCTACCAGGTTGCGTTGGCTGTATCCATCGCTTACATCCATATATTGATCTTTGGGCTTCACATCGTTGGCAAATCCTAAATCAAGAATTTCATTCTTATTGTATGCAAAGTTGGCAGCAGCACCGAATGTCCAGTCGCCAAAGCGATCGTTATAGCTCAGGCTTAACTCAACACCACTGTTTCTCATCGATCCCACATTATCCTTATAGGCATCCAATGCAAATTCGTTGGGCACGGTTACGTCCATAATAATACCCGTTGTCTTGCGGTTGTAATAATCAATAACAGCAGAGAGCTTATTATTGAAGAAAGCCATATCCAAACCGATGCCCCAGGTGGTTGCTTTTTCCCAAGAGATGGTAGACAGGCGATACTTCTTCTGATAATAACCACCATTCAAAGCGCCATCAAAAGGATAGCTTGCATTTAAGTCATAGGTATTGAGGGCTGGATAATAATCATCCAAAGCATCTTGATTACCCAGTAATCCCCAAGAAGCGCGCAGCTTCATTGTACTCAGCCAGCCTTTAGTATTCTCCATAAAAGCTTCTTCGCTAATGCGCCATGCGGCAGAGAAGGAAGGGAAGTATCCCCAACGATTGCCTTCGGCAAAACGGGAAGAAGCATCGGCACGTACGTTAGCTTCGAGCAGGTACTTGCCTGCATAGTCATAATTGACGCGGGCGAACCAGGATATCATTGCAAGTTCGCGGGTGTAGCCTTCATTGGTTTGGGTAGAGCTATCACCGGCATTCAGGTCAGTTAATTCATTATTGGGGAAGTTCTTGCGATAAGCCTTCTGGTATTTGTAGTTATACTTCTCGGTATGCCAGCCCAAAAGCCCTTTAAGGTTATGCTGTCCGAAGCTCTTGTCATAGTTCAGTAAAGCATCATAGTTGGTACGGTCCCATCTGTAGAAGCGTTCGTCCAGCGAGTTCGGGTCGGACTTCTTATTGGGGTTGTATTGGATAAATTTCTGAAAATACTGGTAGTTCTGCAGGTTGCTCACATAAGATCCACTCAGGGTCACCTTCAATCCGTCAATAATCTGATAATCCAATGCTGCCGTACCCGTAAAGTTATAATTGTCGCGAGATACCTTCATGCCTGAGTCCAGCCACGCAATCGGACTTCCATCAGAGATAGTCCCCCAAGTACCATCTTCATTGCGAGCTACAATCCAAGGAGCAATCAAGTTGAGCTGACGAATTACTTGGTCGGAGCTGCCGCCGTAGTAAGCCGAACTGGCATCATCGTATTTATTCTTAATAAAAGCCAAATTCATGCGAGCGGACAAACGATTGGTCAACTTCATATCCAAATTGGTACGTGCGTTGAACTGTTCGCGTCCGGCGTTTGGCAGAATACCCGTTTGATTGAGGTAACCAATTGAGGCCATGTACTGTGCGTTTTCGGCACCACCGTTGATGTTGATATTATGACGATGTTGAACACCTGTCTTATAGGCTAGACCATACCAATCAGTGTTCGGATATTTAGGATCGTTTCCATCCTGAAATTTCTTGATTTCGTCCGGTGTGAAGCGCGGTGCCTTACCTTCCGACTCTAATGCCTGATTGTACATCGACGCATAATCGGCAGAATTCAGACGGTCTATCATGTTCGTAGCATTCTGAAAGCTGATGTAGCCGCTATAGGACACCTGCGGCTTGCCACTCTTACCGCGTTTTGTCGTAATCAAGATAACACCGTTTGAGGCTTTTGAGCCGTAGATAGCAGCCGAAGCAGCATCCTTCAATACAGAGATGCTCTCAATATCGCTGGGGTCGACTGCATTGAGCGTACCCGACTCTACCCCATCAATCAGAATATAAGGTGAAGCCGTATTCAGCGTACCCGTACCACGCACACGGATATTACCATTGTCCTGTCCCGGAGCACCGTTTGTACCGGTAATCGTAACACCGGGCATCAAGCCTTGCAATCCATTGGTAAGGTTCTGAATGGGACGGTCTTGGAGTTCCTTGCTATCAATAGAAGATACGGAACCGGAAAGATTCACCTTCTTTTGTGTACCATAGCCCACTACAACCACTTCACTCAGCATTTTGGTATCTTCCTGCAGCTTTACGTTATACTGGCCTTCTTCTTTAATCTTTATTTTGCGGTCTACAAAACCGATAAACGAAATGTTCAATGTAGAACCTATCGGAACGGTAAGTTTGTACTTACCATCCAGATCAGTCACAGTACCATTGGTGGTACCTTCGGCAATAACATTGGCACCAATGATAGGATCGCCCGCATCATCTAGTATTACACCGGACACAGTTACATTTCCAGCTTGCTGGGCAGAGGCCGATTTCGGAGCAAAGATAGCAATTTGCTGGTTGGTAATCTCAAACTTCAGACTCGTATTTTTCAGCAGAGACTTCACAGCCGTACTGACCAGCACTTGCTTTACATCCAAACTAACGTTTTGGTTCAAATTTAATTGTTCGGCATCATAGAAAAATGTATAGCCCGAGACTTGCTCAAATCTTTCGAAGGCTGTTTTTAGAGGTAGGTTAGAAAAACTAATGGAAATTGTTTTCTCTTTCTCCACACTTTGCGGAAAAACATTAAAAATGCCAAATAATAACATTGATATTATTAAGCACAACTTTTTATTCATAGCTTTGTAAATTATAAAGTTAACAAATGCAACTAACGCATTCGAAAAATGGATCAGATTTTCCGAATTGCCAGTTTGGTTAATTTTAGTACATCAGGTGAAAGGTGTTGCTTCTGAAGCAATGCCTTTCTTTTTGGGGTGTGTTTTTCTTCTAAGTCATAAGTTTCTTCAATTTCAAATATTAAACATCAGATTAACGATTCTCTCTCATTTTTTACTGCTAATAAATAGCTTATTTTCTTCATTAAAATAATAGTGTATAGGATTCACCCGCGCCACTAACCTCATGATTTCTTCCAAAGATTCATCACTCAGAGTGAATGTATATAGATACTTATTCATCAAATCGGGTTCAAGTTTTATCTCAACATTATACCATTTGGATAAATAGCGGCAAATAAATCCCAATGGCTTCTGATTGAATACTATTTGTTTTTGCGCCCACGAAATATCAAAATTCACATCGCTGCGCTCTATCTGCAGAGTGTGGGTTATCTTATTAAAAGTAGCCTTTTCACCCGGCAACATTCTACAATTCTCACGTGACGTTTCAAGTCCGACAGCCCCTTCCTGCAAACTCACTTGCACCTCTTTGGATTCCGGCAAGTCGCGTATGTTGAATTTCGTTCCGTAAACAGTCAGTTTCATTCCATCCATGTGTACCACAAACGGATGTTCGGCATCGTGTGCTACATTAAAATAGGCTTCGCCCATCATTGTAACTTCCCGCTCCTCACTGCGAAGGCTTTGCTTATAATCCAACGATGTGTTACTATGTAGCCACACCTGAGTTCCATCGGCCAGCAATACCTGCGACCGCCCGCTCAGGTTGGAGAATCGAACTTCCTGTCTTATCCGGCTTTTCAGATCGCTTATGATCCAATAGGCGCCTCCAGCGGTAAGTAAAGTTAGTACGATGCATGCAGCAGCCACATAGCGTGATACATTGAAAGATTTCTTTTTCGAAGTAAGTGTAGCTTGCTTCTTTTCTTTCTGCATCCGGGTATGTAGAATTTGCCAATAGTAGTCTTTGTCGGGAGTGTATGTTGCGCTTAAGTCTTGTATACCAAACCATATTTTAGAGAATTCCTCATATCGTTTGCGATTCTGATCTGAAACTTTCCAGCGTTCCAAACGAGACAACTCATCTTCGTTCAAGTCGTTTTTCAGACCTGCAATAATCAGATTCCATGGAATAAGTTTATTCATCTCTTTTTATCCTTAGTTTGGTGTCCTCACATAGATGACACATAAAATGAGGAGTACCCTTACTCCAAATGCATTTTTTTTTAGAAAAGATAAGTATATCGACCGTTCAGATGCTCGCGTATGTGTTTTAAAGCCTTGGTTATCTGTGCTTCCACGGTTTTAACGGAAATCTGCATTTTATCGGATATTTCTTTATTGGTAAGATTTTGTTTTCTGCTTCTAAGGAACACCTCTTTGCACTTATCAGGCAAAGAGCAAATAGCCTCCTCAATCAAATGGTTCAGTTCCTTTAGTTCGAGGTCAGTATCTATTCTCTCTCCTTCTTTCAGAATATCGTTCAGTTCTTCCAAATAGCAAACTTCCTTTTGATCGCGCAATGCATTGAGACAACGATTGCGAGCTGCCTGAAAAAGGTAAGCTTTTAGAGAAATGGTAATCTGAATTTCCTCCTTATGCGTCCAGATGTACATAAAGATGTCGAGCGCAATCTCTTCAACCTCCATCTTATTCTTCAGATAGAGATTCATAAAGCGACATAATGATACAAAATAAGTTTCAAAAAGACATTTGAAAGCAGCCTCATCACCCGCTTTTAAAGATCTTAGCAGTAATATCTCATCAGTATTATTAGTTATCATCAAGAGAAGGTACGTTTTAGGCTTTAGTCAATATTCGCACAAATATACATTATTTATTTGTGAATAGCACCGCTTTTTAAAATAGATAAATAGTTTTGTATTTAAAATGTAGTGGTTGAATGTTTACCTTTTGCAGCCGTAAGAGAAAAAGGAACGTTCTTGCCGGCGATCATAAATTAATGTAAGTTCGATGGATGTTCTATTGGAAACTTGCTAAATGCTAACTAAAAAGTTGTTTTCTATTAAGAGAAAAGTTGTTCTTTACAGTAAACAACCTTTGTTCGCAGCCTTTGAATATACGTTCGCAACGCTTGAACGTATATTCAAAGGCTGCGAATGTATATTCAAAGGCTGTGAACAAAGAAAGTAGGCAAATTCATGCCATATTCATCGAACTCACGTTCAACAAGAAGGAAGGCATTACGGTTACCAAGCAACTTCATTCATTTGATATTTTACATTGCAGCCGGTACTCCTGTCACAATCCCCCTGCCATGTGTGCCTATATACACCCGACCATATTCTTGCATATCCCCACAGATATGAAGCACCAGTCCATATTGATTTGCGTCATCATTAATGCGCACCCACGAAACGGCAGCGTCATCGGAACGGAAGAAGCCGTATTGACCGTTTACTACACCTATGATATATAAGGTAGGGTACTCATTCCCCGGTTTTGCTTTACCGAAACCAAAAGCATACATAGTACGTACCTTATCAAGAGCACGGAAATCAAAACCTTCCCGGGAAGTAGAATGATAAAGCCCGTCATAAGCTGCAATCCACAAATCTTTCTCATAGCCGGGAGTAGAATAGATACGGTCTTGTCCACCGCGCGGATCAGCTCTACGCAACGAAGCATTGGCATTGCCACGAAGGTTCCTTTTTACAGTCAGATGCAGGCTATCGGCTTGGAAAGTGACACCGCCATCCTCACTATGATATAGAATCTCTGAAACGGCATCCACTGCATAGAAGCGTTTGGAGTTCGCTTTATCCGCAATCACGCGGGTATTCTTAGGCAAGCCTTGACAAGGTTGCCAGGTAGTGCCTTTATCACGAGTAAGATAAGCCTCCGAGCGATCGGGTGTCCAAATCCAAGAGGTTCCATCAGCTGATAAGGCAATATGACCGTTTCGGGCTTTCTCTACAGGAACGGAAGCACACATAGCCCAATTTCTGCCACCATCTTCGGAATAAGCAATCGTACGGGCACCCGGCTGATGACCGAAGATAGTACCCACTCTTACGATTAATTCTTGTTTCAACCAAGCACCGGTTACACCATTTGTATTGCCGAAATGAGGATTTCCATGACTGCCCAATGGATCAGGACGGTCGAGGTCGAAATGCGTAAAGCCACCATAATCACCGATACCGGATATGAGACGCGCACCTTTCTCGGGAGCATAAAGTTCGAGGGGAACGGTTTCTTCAATGCCCGTAGACATAATACTCCATTTAGCAGGTTCTTTCCGGTCAACCGCCGAAAGATTGAATGTCTCCCACCCCCCAAAACCTGTAGTGAACAGTGCATGTTCGGGATTAGCCGGATCTATTTCTATATCGAACATCCAGTGCAGCGGAGCTACCTTTACATAAGGGGCTTTTGAATAATCGTACTCATAGCCGGTTTTAAAAATAGGCTTCCAATGCTTGCCACCATCGGTAGTGCGAAACATTTCATCACTATGGAAGTTATGTTTGCCACCCAAGCAATGGGTACTTACAATCATATGTTTGGGATTATGAGTATCAATGGATACCGCTGCATAACCAAATCCTGCCTTTTCGCCCTTTTTTAGTTGGACAGGTGAAATATCTGCCCATTTCCTTTTAGATACATCGTACTTCCATACACCTCCGTCTTCCATCTGACTTGGACCGGGACTATCGCCATAAGTAATTACCAACTGATTATCGGCAGATAATACCATGTGTGTAGGACGATATCGGGTAGGTTGCCCCTCCACCGGTTGCCAGCTTTCGCCCGCATCACGGCTTACGTACAAATTATCCCTTCCCATCAGCGAGACTGCCACATAAATATCTTTAGTTTCCCAGGCATTTCCTTTGTTATGCGCACCAAACACAACACTGATGATTCCACTCCCCCGATTCATCCAACCGGTACGGTCGTCAGGATTGAGGTGCTCCGTTACATCAGGGAAAGAAACAACTTTGGACCAACTTTGCCCTTTGTCTATACTACGCCACAAACCATGGAGCCGGGTACCCATATAGATAATATTTCCATTCTGAGGATCGACCATCATCCGTTCACCATTGCCACGCCCGTTTTCATTGCCTCCCATCGTAAATGGAACATCAACACGGGTGAAAGTCTTGCCGCCATTGTAAGAATAAAGTATGGCACCATTGGAACTACTTGTGTATGTTCCGCAAGCAATATATACATTATCAGCATTCTGAGGATCGATAGCAATACTCTCTATGCCTTGCAGATTGCTCTCGCCCAAGCTTATCCAATCGAGCAAAGCCACCCAACGCCCGGCAGAAGCATCCCAACGATAAGCCCCTCCCATATCCGTACGGCAATAGCGAACATCGGGAGCAGTAGGATGAAAGACGATTCCATCTACAAAACCACCACCGACTATCGGCACATTTTTCCATTCGTAAGGTATTTCCTTTACAGGCTGTATTCCTTGAGCAAGTACAGGCATAGCGCCTATCAGCAATGCTATCCCCAACAAAAGCGAGTGTTTTCTCATAAGTATCAATGTTTATAGCTTATCGTTTCATCAATTACTTTCCAAAGATAGATATATTTCATTGATATTTCCAGTAGTAACATTTAAGACAAGCCGCCAACAAAACTAATAATCAGCACATTACGTGAGTCTTAAAACAAAACTAGCCCACAAAATGATTAAAATGATACCCTACTATTATCCTGACACACGAAGCTTATGTAACAAAAACGCAATACGTATGACACAATAATATAACACTTGTGTCCGAACTTTGCAGCCATAAATTAATCGACAACAACGAATTATGAAGAAAAGCGCACTCATGTTGCTCATCGCTTTGCTACCTTTTGCCGCAAATGCCCAGGAAATCTTAAGCAATGAAGATGGAAAGAAGATTGAAAAGGAGAAGTTGGAAACCAAAGATTACCTTCCTGAAATACATGGAACTATCCGAGCCAAGTACGAATACCAACCCACCATGGGAGCCGGACGCTTTGAAGTGCGCAACGCACGCATCAGCATCACAGGGAACGTGCTGCCCATCGTTGCCTATAAAGCTGAAATCGACCTTTCGGACGAAGGACAAATCAAAATGCTGGATGCATACGCCCGCCTTTTTCCTACTGACGGACTGACGGTTACAGCAGGCCAGATGCGCGTACCTTTCACCATTGATGCCCATCGCTCGCCTCACCAACAATATTTTGCCAACCGCTCTTTTATTGCCAAGCAGGTAGGTAATGTGCGTGATGTAGGTGTTACGTTGGGTTATACTTTACCTACCGACCTGCCTATAACGATAGAAGGCGGGCTTTTCAACGGTTCCGGTCTGACCAATCAAAAAGAATGGCACAAGGAAATAAACTACTCCGCCAAAGCTCAATTCCTTTTCACCAAAGGGCTGAACCTTACATTAAGCGTACAAAGCATACAGCCTGAAAAAGTACGTATGCAATCATACGACATCGGCGCCTACTATGAATTCAACCGATTCCACATCGAAGGGGAATACTTGTATAAAAGCTATTCGGACAATGCATTCGGCGATGTACAGGCAGTAAATTCGTTTGTCAACTACGATTTACCACTTCGCAAGGTATTCAAGAAAATGTCTTTCCTGGCCCGCTACGATATGATGACCGATCAAAGCGACGGCAAAGCAACTGATTCAGAAACAGGTGCATTGATTGCTACCGATTACAAACGCCATCGTGTAACGGGAGGTATCACCTTCAGTCTGGGCAAAGCTTTTCAAAGCGACATCCGACTGAACTACGAGAAATATTTCTACGCCAAGCATAGCATTGCCAAAGAATCGGAACAAGACAAGATTGTATTGGAGCTAATGGTCCGCTTCTAAAGTATACTTTTTCTTATACTATCGCTAAAGAAAAGACCCGCCATCCTTTGATATCTGCTTTCTTTTTCTTACATTTGGAATAAAGATAATTCATTGTATGGCGAATCCTTTAATTCCGGGTATATCCCAGGCAGAGCAAGATTCATTGTATAGTAAACTAAACCTATACAACCAAGGAAGAGCCTCCTTCAAAGAAGTGGGTGCTTACTTCGTGGTACTGCCCCGCCCCGATCATCCGGAATATACACTATGGATCTATTCGCCCTTGCCCGAACGCCAATCTATCTTTTATATTCGTAATTTATCAGCAGATATTCATGAAACACTGCGGATGGCAAGTACCCTGTGTTATTACTCTTCCCGTTGCCTGCTTCTGGTAGACTACAATGCCAAACGTATGCAAAGCAAAGGAGACGATATTGTGTCTGTCGGGAAATACCACGGCCACTTCCTGCACGAAATCCTGATGATCGATCCGGGATATCTGACGTGGATAGCTTTCAAATTCACACCCCGTATTCCCAAGCAACAACGTTTTGTAGAGATCGCAAAGATTTATCACTCCGTCTATCTTGACTTCCAAAAGCATCAGAACTCCCAACGCGTAGTCAACCGCTTTCTTGGCAAAGAAGGAGATAAAGTGGAAAACCTGACATTGACTGTTCAGAGTGTACGTATAGAAGATGATCCTTACAAAACCCAACTGAAAGGAACCACTCCTTATTTCTATATCCGCCAGATATTGAAGTTGAAAGACGCTTCGGGAAACTTGGTTACGTTTCGCGTCAATGCCCGCACCGCAAGCCGGCAATCCTGCCAGCTACCAGGTGTTGAACATTCTTTCGAGGTGGGCGAGACGGTGTATATAGCCTCGGCACGTATTGCACGTACCTATTCTATAGGGAATAACAAATACACCCGGCTCAATTATGTAAAGTTCGGAGAGCCTTCTTAAAGATTACAGAAGCGATACCACACTACGCGTCCGGCTGCTCTCCTTTGCAGCTTCTATCAGACGGATCACATCAATAACTCCACAACCATCGCTTTGCAAAAGTTCTCCCTTGCGGATATGTTGATAGATGTTCTCATAAAAAGCACCATAATTACCGGGTAGACTTGGATAGGTTTCCCTGGCAATCTTCCCCTCCTTTTCCGTATGAAGGATTCCCCGGAAAGTTTTATCTTCCTCGCCCCAATGGGGTGTATCGGGTGACAACCCTTTCGTCAAATCTGACTCCTGAGGGTCAAGACCATACTTTACATAAGAACCTTCGGTACCATGCAGCACAAAGCGTGGTTCGCTTTCGCACATCAGATAACTCGATTTCAAGGTTATTCTCACGTCAGGAGCCTTGGCAGGATGTAGAAGGTGTATGATGAAATAATCATCTACTTTGCCGCCGGTGCGCATTGTTGCAATATCGGCAAACACAGCTTCGGGCATACCAAATAGCTGCACGGCTTGGTCTATGAGATGCGAACCCAAGTTGTAAGTCAGTCCTCCCCCGCTTTCGCCGGTTTCCTTCCAGGTGTTCGGTCTAATGAAATTGCGGTAACGGGGAAAGGTTGATTCAAACTCGACAAGGCGGCCTAGCAGACCTTTGGAAAGAATTTCTTTTACAGTAAGAAAATCATTATCCCATCTGCGGTTTTGATAGACACTCAATGTGAGTCCTTTACCGGAGGCCAAAGTGACAAGCTCTTCGGCTTCTGCTACTGTAGTGGTGAAAGGTTTCTCTACGATTACATGTTTCCCTGCTTCGAGGGCCAGACGGGCATAATCGTAATGAGTACTATCGGGAGTATTGACTATTATCAGTTCCAGTTCTTTCTTGTTTAGCAGTTCCTCAAAACTACGAACGATGCTGACATCAGGATATCTCTCCCGGGATAAGTTTTTAGTACGTTCGGTTACTGCACTCAGTTCAAAGTGAGGGTTAGTCGAGATAAAGGGGGCATGAAACACCTGTCCTGACATTCCATAAGCTGCTAATCCGGTTCTGATCTTATCCATAAGTATGTCTCTTTTCCGACAAAATTAATAAATAATACGGATTTACAGTTGATTTAGCTCAAAACGCGGAAGAAATGAAGCAAAATGGTGATAGGGTAATAAAGTGATAAGGTGATAAGGTGATAAGGTAGCTGCGCTATGTACCACAGAGTGTTATCCCACTATCACTTTATCACCCAATCACTTTATCACATTTAGCTCATACCCATTCAATAATAAGAATGATACTTGCCACCCTAATGGGCAACAGCAGGCAGACTACTACCTACGGGACAATAGACTAGGAGCTAAGACCCGAAAGGCTATTAGAAACAATGCACAAGATGGCATCTCATGCAGTACAAGATGGCATCTTGTGTTGCATGAGATGCCATCTTGTGCATCATAAGCAATAGTGTTCCTATCGAAAGGTATTACTGTTTCATATATTAGGGTATAGTTGTTGACCGGACAGGAATAAATGATCCTTATTCTGTTACCAACGGGCGTTTGCGCCAATCATCTTTCACGAAACTTTCGGGATATACAGTCTTGTCTATTATCTCACCACCTTTCAGATGAATCCAAGTAGAGAAAGTACGAGCACCTTCCTTCATAAGGATTACGCGTGCACCGTTTGACAAGTGGTTGTACTCGGTATTGCCTCCGGTAAAGCGACCGTAAGCTAAAAGAATACCGCGCCACATCACGGCGTAATCATTATCATGGTCGTGTCCAACAAAAGTACCCATTACGTCACCAGCTTCCTTCATGGCAGCAAACATACCGGTATTCAGTACAGGTGCACATGCCTTTTCCATGCGGGTACCTATCATAATGGCGTTTTCATCCGAAGCGGCTTCGTTGTATTCGGGCAGGGGGATATGGAAGAATGCCAGTGCAGGCAAGGGTTGTCCCGCATTCTTCGCTGTATAAGCGGCACTTTGTTGGCGATACCAATTTATTTGGTCGAAAGTAAGCCAGTCATATCCTTTCACATCGGGCAGTTTGGAGTAGGAATGCGAGTCAAGGCAGTAAAGCAAAGCTGCGTCTTTCTTCCCATCGGAAGATTTCAGCGGAAGGATATAGTCGGGAGATTCAACGTTACCCCGATCCGGCTGGATATTGAAAGGCATGGTGCGGATAATGTCGTATAATTCGGCACGGGATTTTCCCTGCTCGTTGTCATGGTTGCCAAAGGTAACTACAAAAGGAATTTTACGCGAAGAAACGCAAGACAATACTGCGCGCATAGCTGTATCGGCAGGCGCTGCATAAACTACATCGCCCGTGAAGACGACCAAGTCGGGACGTTCGGCATCAAGCACTTCGTTGATACGTTTCAGTGCTACAGCCGAGGCAGGGTTATGAAACTGGAAATGTACATCCGTGAACTGGACGATTTTAAACTCTCCGTTCTTGTTAAACTTCAAAGGAGAAACTTGTGCTTGGCAGAATATAACAGATAGTATGCTCAAGCAAAGGATTAAAGAGTATTTTTTCATATTAATATAATTTGGTACCCCCCGTCCCCCTAAAGGGGGAGGAGAATAGTTTTACTTTTCATGTATGTTAAATGGAGTATTCTCCCTCCCCTTTAGGGGAACGAGGGGTTTGTTATCAACACGGTAGCATACGCCGAGATACCTTCTTCTCTTCCTGTAAAACCCAGTTTTTCGGTAGTGGTGGCTTTAATGGAAACATCATCTACGTCTATTCCCATTATTGCAGCCAAGGTTTGTTGCATTTCGGGGATACGTGTCTTCAGTTTAGGACGTTCGGCACAAATGGTAGCATCAATATTCCCAATAGCATAGCCTTTGGTGGCAATGATTTCAACTGTTCTTTTCAACAGAATCTTGCTGTCTATATTTTTGAACTCGCCTGCCGTATCGGGAAAGTGATACCCGATGTCACGCATGTTAGCAGCACCGAGCAGTGCATCACAAAGAGCATGGATCAGTACATCCGCATCCGAATGCCCTAACAGTCCCTTCTCATGTTCCAGACGAATACCCCCCAACCAAAGTTCGCGGCCTTCCACCAGTTGATGGACATCAAAGCCGAAGCCTACACGTATTTTCATATCTTTGTTCCTGTTTTATAGTATAACAGCACGAAAGTACAGAAAAAAAACGAGGCAACAAGGAAAAAGCAAATAGAAGATGTCTAACGGATATGAAAGTCGAGTAGTTTTTCTTCACCAAGATATCCTTGCAAATGTTGCCCTATGCTGACAGGGCCTACACCGGCAGGAGTGCCTGTAAACAGCAGATCACCAATCTTCAACGTCATGAAGCGGCTGATATAGGCAATAATATCGTCTACTTTGAACAGCATATTCGAGGTATTGCCACGTTGTACTTCCTTATCGTCAATCGTAAGGCGGAAATCGAGATTCTGCACATCACCACCTGCCTGCTCCAAAGGAATAAATGTACCGATGGCTGCCGAATTATCGAATCCTTTGCAAAGTTCCCACGGATTACCCGCTTCACGAAACTTACGTTGCAGATCACGTGCAGTAAAGTCAATCCCTACCGTTACCGCATCATAATAGCGGTGTGCAAAACGGGGAGCGATGTTCTTTCCCAACCGGCAAATGCGCACCACGACTTCTGTTTCATAATGTACCTCGTTCGAAAAGTCGGGGATGAAGAAAGGCTTGCCATCTCGCAGGATAGCCGAATCAGGTTTCAGGAAGATTACCGGTTCTTTATTTACTTGTGTATGCCCCATTTCATCATTATGCCGGGCATAGTTCATTCCTACTGCTAATATCTTCATTACTCAGTTTCGTTAAAGTTCAACCGATTAAACATCACTGCCAGATGGGCATAAAGAGAAGTATTTTGCACCACAATATCTTCGGGCACACGAATACGGAACGGAGTAAAGTTCCACACCGCTTTAATACCGCCTGCTATCATGGTGTCCGTAATCCGTTGCGCTATCTCAATAGGCACGGTCAATACACCGATATTGACATCGTACTCTTTCATCTTTTGTTCGAAGTCATTGGAGTGGTAAATGGGAATACCGTTCAATGTCTTACCCACCAATGCAGGGTTAACATCGAAGGCCGCAACGATCTCCAAGCCGAAATGTGCCAAACCGGAGTCACGCAGCAAAGCGCCTCCTAAGCTTCCGACGCCAAAAAGAAAAGCTTTATGTATATTGGTAAATCCTAGAAAATCCTCCAGTACGGCAATCAAAGTATCTACTTCATAACCCACCCGCGTACGTCCTGAGATATTGACATACGATAGATCTTTTGCTATTTGAGAAGCATCAATATTGATTTCTTTGGATATTTGAGTGGAGGAGACGAAACGTTCACCCTTTTTTTTCAGCAACTTTACATTAGAAAGGTACCACGGGAGGCGGCGCAAGGTAGGCTCCGGCACCTTCATGGTTTCTTTATATTGTAACGTACTACTCATAGTTTTCTATTTAAGTTCTCAATATTGCGATTGACAAAAGTAGTGCTTTTTTTCTAATCTGTTATATGGATAGAATAAAAGGTTAACATTATTTTCTACATTAACGCCGATTGTCATCAAAGAGCAGCAAAGGCAAGCTGAAAGATATTCCGGCAGAATGGTACTTCAACCGCTCAAAGCCCACAAAGACACCAATACGCGCCATACTGCCAACCCCAACCGAATAACCTAGCTCTGTATAAGGTTGCTGTTTATATACGACCACAGAACGGAGATGCAGAGCCTCGTCAAAAGGCTTGTCAGCCAGGAAAGGAAGACGTTTTAAAAGCAAACGGGGAGTGTACCATGATAGATTTGCCTGCACCCAACGGGTATTGGTTGCCAACACATAATTGTCGAGCAGGCTGAATCCCGAGTCGAACGAACGGCTTGTCACCCAAATATCGGTAGATGCAAAGTGCTTGAAATCGGGAAATTGAAGGTTCTTCGCATTCCAGAATGTACCCGCATTGACCGACCAATGAAGACGATTGAACATACCGAATTCGATCTTCTGCCTGGCCGAAAATTGCATCAGATGATAAGAAGTAAGATAGCGACTGTCGTTCATAGGGAAGGCCCGGTCGTATTTTAAGCCGAAGGTAGGGAAGCGGGAATCTTCATATACTTTCTTTCCTCGAGACATATGATAATAATGTTCCGGGGTATATTCCAGGTCGAAAGAAGCTTTCAGCAAATCATTATCGGGCATCGGACGGAAAAGAATGTTATCCGGTATATTCGGTTCGGCTTTTCTTTTGAACCAACTTTGATGAATGTTATTATCCAGCATTCGCCTGCGCTGCCAGGAAAGAGAAGCCGAAAGGAGCAATCCGTTGAAGGGTTCTATGGCATGGTCTACCGTAAAGAAGGTATTTTCATAGAACTTTATATGATTATGCCCGAATAACGAACTGGATAAAGCATTTATCAACCGGTATTCTCCACTCTCGCCATTATAATCTACAGACATGACACCTCCCGAAAGCGATAAACGCCCACGGTTACGAGGAGCATAGTCCAATGTTAACTCTCCTTGCCCTAACCAGTCTTTACGGGCTGTAGTATAATAAAATAGCGGAGTAAAACGAAGAGAGGAAGAGGAAGACAAATTGATCCCCATCTTCAACTTAGCACCCAGCCAAAAGCCATCGACAAAGTTATATTCGGGAACGTAGGAAGAAAGATCGGATAGCGTCAACCATGCTTTCTTATCAGCACTCGTGAATGTCTTTCCAAATACAAAGTCCTTCAGCAAATTGCCCCCTGCCGATGGTTTACGGGGATTATTCTTACTTAAAGAGTCATTCCGCAGAATCTTTCCTTCTTTATACTGGTAGCTTTGGAATTCCTCCTGACGCAAGGGCACACTGCGTACTGTCGCCCAATAAAGTGAGTCTTTCGCATCAGCCAAAGTATCGATCTTTGTATTCTCACGGACTATTCCTACCGGACGCTCGAACTTATGCTTTTTGGGGGTCTTTACCACATTGTCGGTCTGCACTTTAACCGCTACTTCTTTTTTCAATTCCATATCGGTTTTTACATCTGTATAATGAACAGCCGCCAGATAAGATGCTTCCGCCTTAAAGCCCAGCATATCAATAGAAACCGATGAAGTGGTTGAAACAGGAAGAAAAACAGCAGGTTGCACTTCTTTGCAGATAACTTTGATCTTCGCTTTTATTCCGCTACCCTTATAAACGACATCGGCAGCAGAGACACACCACAAGTTTTCGACAATAAACAAGTCGCCTTCCAACAGGCGGGAATCTTCCCGTTTGGGAGTAACATGTATCTTGTTAATCATCTGTCCGTTTTCCATAAAGTATCCATCGAGCCTGAAACGATAGAACGAGAATGCCCGCGGATTCAATGGAGAAACTTTGCCAAACAGTTCCGGCGCATAAAGATTAACTGTAGTCAACCCCATATCGACTTGTATCTGCTCAGGAAAAGAATTCTTATACGCAAGCACTCGTTTGCTCCAAACATTAGGAGCGGTAAAGGTTACAATTTGCTGTTCCTCCATCAGGAATAGTTTTCCAAGCAGTTCTTTGGCATCTTTACGAATCTCTTTAGAGAGTTTCAGTACAGCAGGTATAGCGGTTCCTTTTCCTGTGCCTTTCAGATAAGTGCCTGCTGTGAATCCTTTAATCTGGGTACGATAAAAAGGAGCCCGTGCTATGGCGTTACGCATCACGGCATAGGCGGGGTCTTCTTTTCCCTTCACCACACTGACTTCGGGCAGGGAGTAAACACGTTCAGCAAGAACAACCTTTTTCTCATAATCGTGTCCGGGCATCCTGAAAGAGAAACTCTGAGTTACAAATCCTAATGAAGAAACCTCACAAGTATATTGTCCGGAAGGCAATTGGCTTTGAAATCGTCCGTGTTCATCAGTAGTAAAGCCTGATTTTGTTTCTTTCAGGTAAATAGCTGCATAAGGAACCGGATTACCGGTATCATCTACAACAGAACCTTTGAAAGATTGGGCAAAACATAGAACCGCTATAAAGTTTAATGTGAGCAGCCAGATAAATCTATTCATATTTTTTGTGATTAAAATGCAACTTTCATTTTCTATTAGACGACAAAGGTCTCAAAAGATTGCAAAGTTCCGTACAAAATATTACTTTTGATCTTTCTAAAAAGAACGAATATGAAGAATAATGACTGGAAAGAACGATTGAATGTAGTTTATTCTACCAATCCGGACTATAACTACGAGATGGATGACGATGAAGAACAAACCACTCTCCCACCCTCACAACAGCATTTGCGCGTACAATTGGATCGTAAAAACCGTGGTGGTAAAGTAGTAACTTTAATCACCGGCTTTGTAGGCTCTGACAACGACCTGAAAGAGTTGGGGAAATTGCTGAAAAGCAAATGCGGTGTAGGCGGTAGCGCCAAAGACGGTGAAATCATTGTGCAAGGTGATTTCAAACAAAAGGTACTGGAATTACTTAAAAAAGAAGGTTATACGCAAACCAAACCGGTAGGCTGATACACCTCGTCGAAACGCATGATGCGTTTGGGGTAAATACATCATCTGTTTGCCCTCAACACATCATCTGTTCGGGTCAAACACATCATCTGTTTCGATGCCATCGAACAGGCATAAAAAACGGTCGCTACAGATAATCTGTGCGACCGTTTCTATATTATATCCTATAGGAAGGAATTATTCAGCGCGCAAAGTGAAACGTTTGAAGTCCACGATCTTCAATTCAGGATCAGTTTCTTTCAACACTTCTCTTACAGTCTTCTTGCCATCCATGATGTCTTCTTGGTTCAGCAAACAAACTTCTTTCAAGAACTTGCCCAAACGACCTTTAGCAATGTTCTGAATCATTTGTTCAGGAAGATTGTCAGCCTTCTCAGCAGAAACAGTAGCAATGATTTCTTTTGCCTTTGCTACATCTTCAGCTGTAATCCAGCCTTTAGCCATGTTGCTTTCCATGTGTTCTTCGCTGTCCACATGAGCCGGATTGATACCAGCCTTCTTCAAAGCTACTTCAACAGCCTTCTGTACTTGTTCTGCTTTTGTCTTCTCGATAGCAACTTCGATTTCTTTCTGTTTTACTTCTTCAGAAACGCCGTCTTCGTCAATTGCAATCGGGTTCATGGCAGCAATCTGCATAGCTATTTGCTTAGCCATCTGCTCGTCAACCGACTTGTTGAAAGCTACGATAGTACAAAGACCGTTTCTGTTCATGTGATTGTAAACAACAGTAGTAGCACCCTCTACGGTACAGTAACCATCGAGTTCCATCTTCTCACCTGTGATACCGCTACGATCAACAACTGCATCTGCTACAGTACCCTTACCCATCGGCAATGCTTTCACTTCATCCAAAGTCTTGCACTTGTTGGCTACGGCAAGATCAAGAATATCTTGAGTCAATTTCACGAAGTCGGCATTCTGAGCTACGAAGTCAGTTTCACACTTCAAAGCAAGAATAACGGCAAAGTCACCGGTAGTCTTAGTCAAAACGCAGCCTTCAGAAGCTTCACGGTCAGAACGCTTAGCAGCAACAGCTTGTCCTTTCTTGCGGATAATTTCCATTGCCTTGTCGAAATCGCCTTCAGCATCGTTCAATGCATTCTTGCAATCCATCATACCAGCACCGGTCATTTTGCGGAGCTTGGTTATATCAGCCATACTTACAGCCATAATATTTCTTTATTTAATGATTAATGTTCAAAATGATAAAATGGTAAGATGATAGATGGTAAGACGATATTATCATCTTATCATTGTACCATCTTACCATTTTTTATGATTAAGCTTCTTCGTCTTCCTTCATGAAAGCAGCAGCCTTAGCGGCGTTGATTGCTTCCTCGTCAGACTTGTCGAGTCTTGCTTTAGCAGATTTTTTCTTACCCTTGTTAGCAGGAGCTTCACCGGCAGCTTCCATATCTACTTTTTCAGCTTTACGTTCTTCCAAACCTTCCTGCATAGCAGCGCAGCAAGCGTCAAGGATAACTTCTACAGATTTAGTAGCGTCATCGTTTGCCGGAATTACGAAGTCGATGTCCGAAGGATCTGAGTTAGTATCAACGATACCAAATACAGGAATACCCAAACGGTTAGCTTCACGAACTGCAATGTTTTCTTTCATTACGTCGATAACGAACAATGCAGAGGGCAGACGAGTCAAGTCAGCGATAGATCCCAAAGTCTTGTCCAACTTTGCACGTTGACGAGAAATCTGCAGAATTTCTCTTTTAGAGAGGTTAGAGTAAGTACCATCGTTAGTCAATTTATCGATAGTAGCCATCTTCTTAACGGCCTTACGGATTGTCGGGAAATTGGTTAACATACCACCCGGCCAGCGCTCGATTACATAAGGCATATTTACAGATGCAGCCTTGTCGGCAACCACCTGCTTAGCTTGTTTTTTAGTAGCAACAAACAGGACTTTCTTTCCTGATTTAGCGATTTGCTTCAAAGCTTCAGCAGCTTCGTCAATTTTAGCAACCGTCTTGTTGAGGTCAATGA
>JAEXAJ010000198.1 GCA_023458215.1 Bacteroidota bacterium | reverse complement strand
CATTTAATGCGAAGATTAAAGCATTTAGGGCACAGTTTAGAGGAGTAAGAGATAAAGCGTTCTTCTTGTACAGATTGACTAAATTATATGCATAAAAAAGAAAGCCCTCAGATTCTTACGTTGATCCACTTAATTGAGCAGAAATATATGTAAGATCTCCGAAAAGTCATATTAACGACAAAACCTCGCAAGAGTGTATTCTTACGAGGTTTTATCTAGTGGGCGTTGACGGATTCGAACCGCCGACCCTCTGCTTGTAAGGCAGATGCTCTGAACCAGCTGAGCTAAACGCCCTTTTGGAGAACGAAAGTGTTTGGTTTTTTGTGTGGGCGTTGACGGATTCGAACCGCCGACCCTCTGCTTGTAAGGCAGATGCTCTGAACCAGCTGAGCTAAACGCCCCTACACTTCCGTTTCAAAAGCGATGCAAAGGTACAGCATTTTTTGAAACTACCAAAACTTTATCTAATTATTTTCTAATAAAAATATTCACTAAAGCGCATCGGCATTGAATCACAGTAAATTATCATAAAAAAAATAATCTAGTAAAAGATAAGCAAAGACATCCTCTTTTTTGTTATAACTCCTTATGAAGACAATCATGAACCTCTAAACAGAAAAAGATAAAATGAATATTATCCTGTTCGATGGAATATGCAATCTCTGTAATAGCACTGTTTCCTTTATTATAAGGTGGGACAGCAAAGCACATTTTCGGTTTGCCGCCCTACAATCGAAAAAGGGAAAATACTTATTACTGAAATATAATATTACCCAAGAACAAGAATCCACCCTATTCTATCTCCGCAATGGTGAGTGCTTGAAACGCTCTACCGCCATATTATATATACTCAAAGATTTAGGTGGTATATGGAAATGTTTTTATCCATTGATTTATCTCCCCAACCGCCTGAGAGATGCTATTTATACTTTTGTTTCACAAAACAGATATCGACTTTTCGGGAAAAGAGATAGATGCATGATACCTACACCCGAACTGAAAGACAGATTCTATTTATAATTGCAGAGTTCTATGCCTGTTTGCGAATCACTTTCGCAGGATTACCTACAGCTATGCAGTCAGATGGAACATCTTTTGTAACTACGCTTCCGGCACCGATTATGCAACGATCTCCAATCGTCACGCCCGGACAAATGATTGCCCCACCACCAATCCAGCAATCCTCTCCTATCGTCACCGGATAGGCATATTCTTTTGACGTCCTACGTTCTACATAATCCATGGGATGATGAGGGGTATAAATCTGCACGCACGGGCCTACCAATGTATGAGCACCAATCGTAATATATCCGCCATCCAGAAACGTACAATTGGCATTAACAAATACATGTTCACCTAAACGGATTCCGTCGCCATGGTCGCAATGAAATGGAGGACATATGATAGAAGTAGCGGGAATACCCGGCACCAACTCTTCCAAAAGCGCCCGATAACCCTCATCGTATGTACTCAACATGCGCATCTTTGCCAACAACTTCTTGGCATGAATAAACTTCACCTGTACTTCCGGAGCAGACATATCCGCCAATTGGGAGCTTCGCATTTTCTCTACTTCATTCATATTTTCTTTGCTTTTAGTTGCCAGGCAAAGATATGGATTAAAAACCAATACAACAAAAGAGCGGGTAAACCTTTCGGTTCCCCGCTCTTGCAATCGTTTACAAAGCCTTACAGCTTATTTGTATTCTTGCCAGCTCTTGATCTGAATATCTTCAGGTTTCAACTCACAGAATGCTTCGATGAAAGCACTTGCCAGACGAGCATTCGTAATCAACGGAATATTGTGATCGATGGCACCACGACGAATCTTGTAACCATTGGTCAACTCACGTTTGGAGTGATTCTTCGGAATATTCACAATCAGGTCGAATTTGTGCTCGGCAATCATTTTCATGACGTTATTCTCTGCATCCGCACGTTCGTCAGGCCAGTAAACAGCTTCCGTTGTTACACCATGCGCATTCAAGAATGCGGCGGTACCTGCCGTAGCGTAAATCTTATAGCCTTTATCGAAGAGCATACGGCTTGCATCCAACAAGTCAACCTTCGACTTCATGGCCCCCGAAGAGAACATAACGCCCTTTTCAGGAACTTTAAAACCGGTAGCAATCATGGCACTCATCAATGCTTCGGAGAAGTCATCACCGATACATCCCACTTCACCCGTAGAAGACATATCTACACCCAGTACCGGGTCTGCCTTGTGCAAACGGGAGAACGAGAACTGAGAAGCTTTTACACCAATCCAGTCGATATCGAATGCTGATTTATCAGGACGTGTATAAGGAGCATCCAGCATAATGCGGGTAGCGGTTTCTATGAAGTTACGCTTCAAGACTTTGGACACAAACGGGAAGCTACGAGAAGCACGAAGATTACATTCGATAACCTTCACCTCGTTGTTGTGAGCCAGGAACTGGATATTGAACGGACCGGAGATATTCAATTCTTTTGCAATCTGACGGCTGATCTTCTTGATGCGGCGTGCTGTTGCAAAATAGATTTTCTGTGCCGGGAATACCAGTGTAGCATCACCGGAGTGTACACCTGCAAATTCAACATGTTCAGAGATAGCATATTCTACCACTTCACCGTTCTGCGCCACAGCATCGAACTCTATTTCTTTTGTGTTTTCGAGGAACTGAGATACTACTACCGGGTATTCTTTAGATACCTCAGCAGCCATTCTCAAGAAGTTTTCCAGCTCTTCTTCGTCATAGCAAACGTTCATTGCAGCACCCGAAAGTACGTATGACGGACGAACCAGCACCGGATAACCAACCTTTTCCACGAAGCCTTTCACATCTTCCAAGCTGGTAAGTTCCTGCCAAGCCGGCTGGTCGATACCCAGTTGGTCAAGCATAGCTGAGAACTTGTTACGATTCTCGGCACGGTCGATAGAGATAGGAGAAGTACCCAAGACAGGCACCGACTGGCGGTGAAGTTTCATTGCCAGGTTATTAGGAATCTGTCCGCCTACTGATACGATCACACCGCGAGGTTGTTCCAAGTCGATAACATCGAGTACACGTTCGAAGGAAAGTTCGTCAAAATAGAGACGGTCGCACATATCGTAGTCCGTAGAAACAGTTTCGGGGTTGTAGTTAATCATAATTGATTTATAACCCAATTTGCGAGCTGTTTGAATAGCATTCACCGAGCACCAGTCAAATTCTACAGAAGAACCGATACGGTAAGCACCGGAACCCAATACTACGACTGACTTCTCATTCTTGTAGTAATTAACGGCATATCCCTCTCCATTGTAAGTCATATACAGATAGTTGGTCAGCTCAGGATGTTCGGAAGCAATGGTATTGATGCGTCTTACAGACGGCAAGATGCCAAGCTCTTTACGACGTTCACGTACCATCAGGTTTTCTTTCTCCATATTGCCTTCGGGGTTCAATACGAAGCGGGCGATCTGGAAGTCAGAGAAGCCCAGTTCTTTTGCTTTGCGCAATACATCAGCCGGAATATCTTCGACCTTATTATATTGAGAAAGCTTATCTTTATAATCAACAATATTCTTCAATTTGCCAAGGAACCAAGGATCGATCTTAGTCAAGTCGAAGATACGTTCGATAGTATACCCCTTTTCCAAAGCAGCTGCAATGGCGAATACACGCAAATCGGTAGGATGAGAAAGTTCGTGATCCAAATCGTCAAATTCCAAGTCATTGCCCACAAAACCGTGCATGCCCTGACCGATCATACGCAAACCTTTCTGAATGATTTCTTCGAAAGAGCGTCCGATAGACATGATTTCGCCTACCGACTTCATGCTTGAACCGATCTCACGGCTTACACCGGCAAACTTTGTCAAGTCCCAGCGAGGTATCTTGCAGATCAAATAATCCAGCTGGGGAGCTACGTATGCTGAGTATGGAGTGCCCATTTCACCGATCTGATCGAGTGTATAACCCAGTGCTACCTTAGCGGCCACAAAAGCCAAAGGATAGCCGGTTGCTTTAGACGCCAATGCAGAAGAGCGTGACAGACGTGCATTTACCTCAATCACACGATAGTCGTTTGTTTCGGCATTGAACGCATATTGAATATTACATTCGCCTACGATGCCTAAGTGACGGATACAATTTGCAGAAAGTTCTTGCAACATCTTCACTTGTTCGTCAGTCAGTGAGCAGGTAGGAGCTACTACAATAGACTCACCTGTATGAATACCCAGCGGGTCGAAGTTTTCCATGCTTGCTACTGTAAAGCAATGGTCGTTTGCATCACGGATTACCTCAAATTCTATCTCTTTCCATCCTTTCAGTGATTCTTCAACCAAAATCTGTGTAGAGAAAGCGAAAGAACTTTCTGCAAGTTTCAAGAATTCTTCTTCATCAGCGCAAATACCGCTACCCAAACCGCCCAATGCGTAAGCCGAGCGAACCATCACCGGATAACCGATACGGCGTGCAGCAGCAATGGCATCATCCATCGTTTCTACAGCCTGGCTCACGGGAGTCTTCATCTGAATCTCGTTCAACTTCTTCACAAAGAGATCACGGTCTTCCGTGTACATGATAGCGTCTACCGAAGTACCTAGTACGCGTACGCCATATTTGGCAAGAATACCTTTCGTATAAAGTTCGGCGCCACAGTTCAAGGCTGTTTGTCCACCGAAAGCCAGCAAGATGCCGTCCGGTTCTTCTTTTTTGATGATTTCTTCTACGAAGTACGTAGTTACAGGCAAGAAATACACCTTGTCGGCAATACCTTCTGAGGTTTGGATGGTTGCAATGTTTGGATTCACCAAAACTGAACTGATACCTTCTTCACGCAAAGCTTTCAACGCTTGTGAACCGGAATAGTCAAATTCTCCGGCCTGACCGATCTTGAGCGCTCCTGAGCCCAATACAAGTACTTTCTTTAAATTCTTTTCCATTTCTCTATGTAGTTATCTATAAGTTTCACCGTATATGCACAAAAAAAATGCGTTACCCTTTGAAAGGATTAACGCATTACCAAAGAACTAAAAATATCATCATCGAAGAAAGAGAAATCAACGGCTCCCGAATGATATTCATTCGAATGGAGGTAGTATTTGCTTCTCATTTCCTGTTTTGTCATTGCTACTTTAAAATTTGTGCAAAGTAACGACTTATTTGTGAGATGAGCAAATAATCCGAAAAGGTTTTTTCATCAATTATACAATATAGGTAAAGAGGGGCTATTTAACAATGCTTGGTCAATGCACAGCAACATTTGCGTACCAAAACCGTACCAACTCCGCAACTTCTCCCTATAGAGATACTTATGTAAGGAGAAGACATGGAGCTAATACGATTCGGGCATATACAAAGGGGATTTTATTCGAATACACTCGCATTCAAAATAATTCCTTTTTTTTCTGCAACATAATCACATTATCAATTGTTATAATTACGAAAATCAACCAATTACGAACTATTAAATAAGCAGTATCATGAACAAAATTCTTTTATGTAAAGGCTGCATCATGTCTTAATCAGCCTATTATTCAGGCTTTATGCTTATACATCATGAAAAAAAATCGCAACTTTAATTGCATTCTAATATGACAACTATAATTATATTAACAGCACTGACTATACTATTATTCATTACCACAGTGTCTTTGTACACTCTTTATAGTCGCTTAAAACATAAATTGAACAACTCAAACGAGAAAGTTGAATTGATTGCGATCCGTAAGAAACTAGAACTAGCAATTGGCGCCGCAGACATTTCAATTTGGTCCTATAACTGCGAAGACCAAATATTCAATGCATTATACGGGAAGCTTAGATCGCAGACAAGCGTCAGATATACTCATTTACTGAAATATATTCTTGAGCCATATCGTACTAATTTCGAAGCTGCACTTACCCGCCTTAGCAACAATTTGTCTCAGAAAGAAGTATGTGTCTGCAAAATAAATGATAAAGAGAGCAACTCAGACATGTATTTCGAAGTCCAAATGACTGTATCCGAACACAATGAGGAGAATGCCGTTAAAAGTATTGTAGGCACCCTGAAAGATGTAACACACCAATATCTGCATAACGAAGAACTTGAAAACAAAGATAAAAAAGTAAAACTTGCCATTCAAGCCAGTGATTTGGTACAGTGGGAATACGACAGCATCACCCACCTGTTCAATTCGAGCAATGAGCACATAAAAGGTTCGGAAAGCATACTTACCTCCGAAGACTACTTCAATGCCGTTCATCCTGACGACCGCGAGCGGGTGAAAGAAGTGATTGATGCCATGAATGAAGGTCGTGATGAGACACTCTTATTCCACAAACGCCTGAGATATTCGGATAATGACAACTGGCATTATACGACCGTATATGGTGCTCCCTTTGAAAAGGATCAGAACGGAAAAGTAATCAAGTACATCGGTTTCCGTCGTGATGATACCGAATGGAAAAACATCAACGAAAGCTTGGAAGAAGAAAAAAAGAAAGCTCAGGAAGCCGACAAGCTAAAATCAGCTTTCCTTGCCAATATGAGCCATGAAATTCGTACACCGCTCAACGCCATCGTGGGATTCTCTCAGCTATTAATGAATACCAACGACCAAGAGGAACGGGATGAATTCGCCCAAATCATCAACGTGAACAATGATTTACTGCTTAGGTTAATCAACGACATCCTCGACCTTTCAAAGTTAGAGTCAGGAATGATGGAACTCAAACGGGAAACCTTTGACCTGGCTTCTTTCTTCGATGATTTTGCAACTTCAATGAAGCAACGCGTTACCAATCCGGATGTCCAATTCCGTTCCATAAACCCTTATCGCAAATGCATCGTACATTTGGATAAGAACCGCCTCGCACAGATATTAACCAACTTTGCCACAAATGCCATCAAATACACTCCGAAAGGATACATCAAGATGGGATACGAATATGTAGACAAAGGACTCCGTCTCTATGTGGAAGATACCGGTATCGGAATTCCCAAAGAGAAGCAGCACCGCATCTTCCAACGTTTTGAGAAGTTGGACGATTTTGCCCAAGGCACCGGTTTAGGACTTTCCATCTGCAAAGCAATCTCCGACGCCGTAGGAGGCCGTATAGGTTTTGAATCAGAATATGGAAAAGGATCTACTTTTTGGGCTTGGAACGGTTGTGAAGCGGAAATAGAACTAAAAGAAGCAGAAATAGTAACTCCCGCCATTCTATCTATTCCATTAACATTATCCAAGTCGACCAGTATTGACCATGATTTCTTAAAAGACCAGTATATATTAGTTGCAGAAGACAAAGACAGTAATTACCTCTTACTGAAATCTCTGTTGAAGAACGCACATATAGACCGGGCAATCAATGGGTTTGAAGCAGTTGAAATGGCTAGAATGAATCCCTACTCATTGATTCTCATGGACATACGTATGCCTCGAATGGATGGACTGGAAGCTACTCGCAGAATACGTGTCTTCGACAAGGACATCCCCATCATCGCCGTCACGGCAAATGCTTTCAATTCCGACCGCGTGAATGCATTAGAAGCGGGCTGCAATGAGTATCTTACCAAACCCATCAAAAAACAAGAATTACTTAGTATGCTGGAAAGTACGATGTATAACCACGCTTACTAAAATTAAGAATGAAGAATGAAAAATGAAGAATTAGGCTGCATTATAATGCCGCATGGCAATTCTTCATTTTTCATTCTTCATTCTTAATTATTTAAAGTATCTTTGTGGCGTTTTTTAAATCATAAGGAATATATAAAGAATGGGAAAAGAAAAGATTATACTTACAGGTGACCGCCCGACCGGCCGCCTGCACATAGGACACTACGTAGGATCGTTAAGAAGAAGAGTTGAGTTGCAAAACTCTGGATTATTCGATAAGATTTTTGTTTTTATCGCTGATGCCCAAGCTCTTACCGACAATGTCGACAATCCCGAGAAAGTACGCCAGAATGTGATTGAAGTTGCATTGGACTATATGGCCGTAGGTTTAGACCCTACTAAATCCACCATTTTCATCCAATCACAAATAGCCGAGCTCTGCGAGCTCACCTTCTATTATATGAATTTGGTAACCGTATCGCGTCTGCAGCGCAACCCAACGGTAAAATCAGAAATCCAGATGCGCAACTTCGAAGCAAGCATCCCGGTAGGTTTCTTTACCTATCCCATTAGCCAGACGGCAGATATCACCGCATTTAAAGCAACCACCGTTCCCGTAGGCGAAGACCAGGAACCGATGCTGGAGCAGGCGCGTGAAATCGTCCGTCGTTTTAACTTCATATACGGTGATACACTGGTTGAACCGGAAATTTTATTACCGGACAATGCCGCTTGTCTGCGTCTGCCGGGAACCGACGGAAAAGCCAAGATGAGTAAATCATTGGGTAACTGCATCTACCTATCCGACTCTGCGGACGAAGTACAGAAGAAAGTAAAGAGCATGTATACCGACCCCGACCACCTGCGTGTACAAGATCCGGGTAAGATAGAAGGTAACACTGTATTTACCTATTTGGATGCCTTCTGCCGTCCCGAACATTTCGGACTCTACTTGCCTGATTATCCTAACTTGGAAGAGTTAAAGGCCCATTATCAACGTGGTGGTTTAGGCGATATGAAAGTGAAAGGTTTCCTTAATTCTATTATGCAAGAAACCTTAGAACCCATCCGTAACCGCCGCAAGGAATTCGAAAAAGACATTCCTGCCATCTATGATATGTTGCAGAAAGGTTGTGAAATAGCAAGAGAAGCTGCCGCAGCTACTTTAGATGACGTTCGCAGGGCAATGAAAATAAATTATTTTGATGATGCTGAATTGATTGCAGAACAAGTGAAGAAATTTAGGGGAGAGTAACACAAAAGCAGCTTCAGAATTTTTATAACGACTCTGAAGCTGCTTTTTTATTTAATAGCTCTCATTCAAAATTACGACAATATTGCCTTCAATTTGTCCAAAGGATATTCCATCGCAATATTTTCTGCCGCCTTTGATACACGCTCAGACAAATCTTTCATACAAATCCGTACTTTTGAGAAACCCTTTTGTTCAGCATATTCCATACGTCTTCTCAATACAACTAAATTTTGTAAAGCCACTTTCCGAATAGCCTCTGGATTTTCGGAACCGGTTGGAGTAATATCTCCACAAGACAATGACTTATAATATCTAAAAATGGCAGACAATACTTTTGTCTGTGGTATCCAACCGGAACGTACCCAAAATGGTACAATACGCCTCAATTCCCAAAAATTAACTTCTCCAGCATTTATACGATTCACGTAATACACCTCATAAGACCGGATTTTTTCAGCAACATTCTTCTCGGTTATACCCTCTGGGTTTTTCTGTTTGTAATTCTGGAGAATAATCAAGGATTTTAGATATTGATCTGGCAACCTATACATATTATGACAGATCTTTTCAGCCAATGTTCGTTTGCCAATTACTTTACGTACACTTTCGGCATTTATGGGGACTGCTCCCCAAGTATCAAATACTATATCTTTAAATTCTACACTACAAAAATGACCATATACCAAGGAATTAACTTCTGCATTGGTAGCCACACGTGAATATACCTGCCGAATAATATCTGTATCCTGAATATTAAACCGATTACTCAGTGACTTCAATAACACTACCAGCTTGCACCAATGTTCTTCTGTCAATTCAAATTCATGCACACGTACCTCTTCCATAAAACGCCTATAATCTTCTACGTTCTTAATGCTAAGAATAACAGTCATCAAATTTTGATGACTTATATAAGAAGACCCAAACGATTCAATGGCATGATGAAACAAGTCTAACTTAGAAATACCATCTGCCATCTTAAAATCATTCAATGCAGAAAACAGCGAATTCAGGATTTCACTCGACATCTTTGTCCTGAAAGCTTTTTTAGGTATCCCCAATCTAGCAAGATAATACAAATTAAATTCACCGTTAGTGCATATATCCTGGATTATCTGAATCCGGACATCACTAACTTTCAGCAACTTAGTTATCAAGAAGTCGCTAGTAATCATGCCACCATTATCC
>JAEXAJ010000197.1 GCA_023458215.1 Bacteroidota bacterium | reverse complement strand
TTAGATGTTGCGAACACATGAATCAAAGAAATCCTCAAAATATCACAGCTTAAAGAAAATGAACCGAGTGGTATAGTAATGAATAAAAAAGAAGGTGCATCGTGCATTACGACACACCTCCTTTTTTATTATGTACTGCTTGATGGCATTGCTTACAAAGGCTCATCAGGTTGTCATAATCATAGGCAAGGAATAACCGTTGCTGCGGGTCATCCCTACTCATAAATGAAATGATATGATGAATGTCTTCAGCCGGTACTGTTTTATTTTCTTTCAAGAGAGATGCTTATGCATCTCTTTTTTTATTTCATAGATTCTTCTTACCTTTGCTAGACTAAAATAACTTCAGAAACAGATGAAAAAGAAGACAAAAAAAATTCTCATAGGAGGCTTGGTAATCCTGTTCCTTATGGGCGTAGCTTGTGCCGGAACATTCTATTATTATATATTCTACCCACAATTTCATCCCCAAAAGACTACTTATATTTATATCGACAAAGACGATACAATAGACTCCATATATAATAAAGTAAAAATACAGGGACACCCGAAAAGTTTCACAGGTTTTTTCTGGATGACCCGATGGCGCAATTATGATTCGGCTATCCACACCGGACGATATGCCATTCGCCCGGGAGAAAATGTGTATCATGTCTTCAGTCGTTTATACCGGGGATATCAGGAACCTATCAATCTAACTATTAGCAACGTACGCACTTTAGACAGACTTGCCCGCAGTATTAGCAAGCAGTTAATGATCGACTCTACAGAAATTGCTACTGTAATGAATGACACTATATTCCAGAAGCGGATGGGATATAAAAAAGAAACAATGTCCAGTCTATTCATTCCGGAAACATACCAAGTTTACTGGGATATGAGTGTAGACGAATTTTTCAAGCGTATGCAGAAAGAACATGAAAGATTCTGGAACCAGCAACGATTAGCTAAAGCTGAATCTATCGGAATGACGCCGGAAGAAGTTTCTACCCTGGCCTCTATTGTTGAAGAGGAAACCAATAACAACGAGGAAAAACCAATGGTTGCCGGACTCTATATTAACCGTTTACACAAAGGTATACCATTACAGGCAGATCCAACAATAAAGTTTGCCCTCCAGAACTTTGGTTTAAGAAGAATAACCAATGAACATTTGAATGTCAGCTCACCCTACAATACATACTTAAATGCAGGCCTGCCTCCGGGTCCCATACGTATACCTTCACCTATAGGTATCGATGCAGTACTGAACTATGCCAAACACGACTACATTTACATGTGTGCTAAAGAAGATTTCTCAGGTACTCACAATTTTGCTTCCAATTATGCTGATCACATGAAAAATGCCAGAAAATATTGGAATGCTTTAAACGAAAGAAAGATTTTCAAGTAAAATCATGATAAAATAAAAGCAAAAGCCTATATTTGCGAGTGAAAGACGCAAATTATTTCCTTTTTTAATAATCATGACTAACATTAAAATAATCAGATATGAGCAAGCAACTCTTACTTGGCGATGAAGCCATTGCACAAGCTGCATTAGATGCCGGACTCTCAGGTGTTTACGCCTATCCCGGTACTCCTTCCACAGAAATTACAGAATACATTCAAATGGCGCCTATTACGGCTGAACAGAATATCCATAGCCGTTGGGCCTCCAATGAGAAGACAGCCATGGAAGCTGCATTAGGTATGTCATTTGTCGGTAAACGGGCATTAGTCTGCATGAAACATGTAGGTATGAACGTAGCTGCCGACTGTTTTATCAATTCAGCTGTTACAGGTATAAAAGGTGGATTAATTGTAGTAGCTGCGGATGATCCCAGCATGCATTCCTCACAGAATGAACAAGATAGCCGTTTTTATGGTGATTTCTCATTGATACCCATGTACGAACCAAGCAATCAGCAGGAAGCATATGATATGGTTTATAATGGATTCGCATTTTCTGAAAAGATTGGCGAGCCGGTATTGATGCGTATGGTCACCCGTCTGGCACACTCCCGTTCCGGTGTAGAACAAAAAACGCAACAGCCCCAAAACCAAATGTCATTCAGTGAAGACCCTCGCCAGTTCATCTTGTTGCCAGGTAACGCCCGCAAGCGCTATAAGTTTTTATTAGAACGTCAAGCCGAATTTATTGAAGCATCTGAGAACTCTTCTTATAATAAGTATACTGATGGTCCTAATAAAAAGTTAGGTATCATAGCATGTGGAATCGGTTACAACTATCTGATGGAAAACTATCCTGATGGTTGCGAATACCCCGTATTGAAAATTGGCCAATACCCATTGCCTAAGAAACAGCTCCTGCAATTGGTAGAGACCTGTGATGAAATTCTGGTATTGGAAGACGGACAACCTTTCGTAGAAAAACAACTTAAAGGCTATCTTGGTATCGGCATAAAAGTAAAAGGACGCTTAGACGGCACATTGTCACAAGACGGTGAATTAAATCCGGATAAGGTGGCACGTGCTGTAGGAAAAGAGAACAAGTCAGAGTTTGGTATTCCTTCGCTCGTAGAAATGCGTCCACCCGCACTATGTGAAGGTTGTGGCCATCGTGATATGTACACTACACTCACCCAGGTTCTGAAAGAAGAATATCCGACACATAAAGTATTCAGCGATATCGGCTGTTATACTTTAGGAGCCAATGCACCATTTAATGCTATCAATTCATGTGTAGATATGGGTGCATCTATTACCATGGCTAAAGGAGCCTCGGATGGCGGACTTCATCCGGCAGTAGCAGTGATTGGCGACTCCACCTTCACACATTCCGGCATGACAGGACTTTTGGATTGCGTCAATGAGAATGCAAATGTTACCATTGTCATTTCAGACAATGAAACGACTGCAATGACAGGCGGCCAGGATTCGGCCGGAACAGGACGTATTGAGGCTATCTGTGCCGGCATTGGCGTAGCCCCCGAACATATCCGTGTAGTAGTTCCCTTGAAAAAGAATTATGAAGAGATGAAGCAGATTATCCGTGAAGAAATCGAATATCACGGTGTATCCGTTATCATTCCACGCAGAGAATGTATTCAAACCTTAGCACGTAAAAAACGAAACAAGTAAAACCATGAAAAAAGATATTATACTTTCCGGCGTAGGCGGACAAGGTATCCTCTCTATCGCCACTGTAATCGGTAAAGCCGCCCTTAAAGACGGACTATATATGAAACAGGCGGAAGTACATGGCATGAGCCAACGTGGCGGCGATGTACAATCCAATTTGCGCATAAGCGATCAGCCTATCGCTTCCGATCTTATTCCTTCCGGTAAATGCGATCTGATTATTTCACTTGAACCGATGGAAGGATTACGTTATCTTCCTTTCTTAAGTCCTGAGGGCTGGCTGGTGACCAACGAAACACCGTTTATTAATATCCCCAACTATCCGGCAGAAGCTGACGTAAGAGCGGAATTAGATAAACTACCTCACAAGATCATTCTTAATGTAGACAAAGTAGCCAAAGAAATAGGTTCCATCCGTGTAGCAAATATTGTTTTACTGGGAGCCACCACCCCATTCCTCGGCATCGATTATGAGAAAATACAGACCAGTATCCGCGAAATCTTCGAACGTAAAGGTGAAGCTATAGTGGAAATGAATCTTAAAGCACTCGCAGCCGGAAAGGAAATTGCTGAGAAATTAATGTAAGATCCCTCAAAAATACACCGCCATGAATAACAAATACTGGGAAGAAGAAATAGAAACCATGAGTCGTGAGAAGTTGCAAGAATTGCAACTTCAACGACTCAAAAAAACGATAAAGATTGCGGCTAACTCACCGTACTATAAAAAAGTATTTCAAGAACATAACATCACAGCTGACGACATCCAAAATCTGGATGATATACGGAAAATACCTTTTACCACGAAATCCGATATGCGTGCCTGCTATCCATTCGGCATGGTATCAGGTAATATGCAAGAAGATGGTGTGCGTATTCATTCATCAAGCGGAACCACCGGTACTCCTACCGTCATCGTCCACTCGCAACACGACTTGGATTCTTGGGCCAATCTGGTAGCACGCTGCTTGTACACTGTAGGTATACGCAAAACAGATGTTTTCCAGAACAGTTCGGGCTATGGCATGTTTACCGGAGGATTAGGCTTCCAATACGGTGCTGAACGCTTGGGCGCGCTGACTGTTCCTGCAGCAGCCGGAAACAGTAAGCGCCAGATCAAGTTTATCACAGATTTCAAGACTACCGCACTCCATGCCATCCCAAGTTATGCCATTCGCCTGGCAGAAGTTATTCAGGAAGAAGGAATCGATCCGACAAGTACCAGTTTAAAAACACTTGTTATCGGAGCAGAACCCCATACAGACGAACAGCGCAAGAAAATCGAACGCATGTTAGGTGTTAAAGCCTATAACAGCTTCGGTATGACAGAAATGAATGGCCCCGGCGTTGCTTTTGAATGTCAGGAACAAAACGGCATGCATTTCTGGGAAGATTGCTACCTTGTCGAAATAATTGATCCTGAAACAGGAGAACCCGTTCCGGATGGAGAAATCGGCGAGTTGGTATTGACCACTCTTGATCGCGAAATGATGCCGCTTATACGTTATCGTACCCGCGACCTTACCCGTATTCTTCCCGGAGAATGTCCTTGCGGCCGTACACACCTCCGCATCGACCGTATCAAGGGACGCAGCGATGATATGTTTATCATTAAGGGAGTAAATATCTTCCCAATGCAAGTTGAAAAAGTATTGGTACAGTTCCCACAATTAGGTAGCAACTATCTTATTACCTTAGAGACCGTAAACAACCAGGACGAAATGATTGTAGAGGTAGAACTCAGCGATCTTTCTACTGATAATTACATTGAACTGGAGAAGGTACGTAAAGATATTACCCGTCAACTGAAAGACGAAATACTTGTTACTCCCAGATTGAAACTCGTGAAGAAAGGTTCATTACCTCAAAGCGAAGGAAAAGCCGTCAGAGTGAAAGATCTGCGGCAAAACCAATAAAAATAGCCTTTTTTCAAAATAATCAGTGGAATACTTGACATCGCCTTTTTGATACAGTATCTTTGTACTATCCATTTATAGATACTATTTCACTGAATTATATTTCGCACCATATAGAAACGGGGAAGCTTTTGCTTCTCCGTTTTTTTAGCCCCTCATGCAGCAGGCTCCAAAAGCTTACGCTTATATAACCGTCAGCTTACACTTGCACAACCGTAAGCCCACACTTATACAAGCGTAATGCCACAGTCCGCCATCTCTAACTCCACACTTCGCAGCCTGCAACCTGTGGCATTTGTCCTGTTAAGCTGTAGCATTGGGAGCACTGAGATGTAGCATTTGACTCAACAAACACTGGCAAAAGAAACGAAAGTTCTTTTATTGCATATCATTACCCCAAAGCAGTCTCCTAACCGACTTTCATTAATAATATATAAATTTGCTATTGACAATATTTGAGTTACGACACCACTTTATAGAGGCTAAGTGGAAATCTTTGGATTGTAGAAAGTACAAAGAAAAAGGAACGGTAACCAACCAAGATTACCGTTCCCCTTTATAAAAAAGCCGCACCGATGATGTGATGAAACTCCGAATGACATGATTTGAGCGCTCGTCCTCTTTGTAATCCACCGACTCAAAGTTACCCCGAAGGGCGTGGCCCGCCATCGAGAAGCGAAGCTTGTCTCGGTATTTCATAATAGTTTGATGAGTTTCCCGATCCAATCAATGCGGCTATATTTTCTACAACAAATGTAGTAAGTTTCTGTCAAAGAAACAAGGAAAAACATGATTTTGTTTCCTCCATACAGGACATTTTATATTATATCCTCCTCGCTATAAGCAAAAAGTGCCGATTACTCGTTCGTAATCAGCACTTTGTAAACTATTTGCTAAATAAACTTAAGCAGCCTTTGCTTTAGCTACGATAGCCTTGAAAGCTTCCGGATGGTTCATCGCTAAATCAGCCAAAACTTTACGGTTGATTTCGATTCCTGCTTTGTGCAAAG
>JAEXAJ010000196.1 GCA_023458215.1 Bacteroidota bacterium | reverse complement strand
TGACGTTTGAGGTAGTAGATAACTGAAAATGTACTCTTCATCGTCCTTAATTTTTTTAGGTTCAAAATTAGTCGGTGAAGAATCCTTCGTCGGTACGCAAAACACGGAGGAACGGCGCAATCTTTTTTCCGTAACCGGATTTGTCGTGTGAGTTGTTAGTAACTCACTATATCACAATGCCTTGTTTTGCCATTCGTATCCATTTCGTCACCTATATGGTGTGGTTACGAACAAGTAACGTAGCGACGTCTTTACTTGGCTTCGGCAAGGATTGTGGTGGCGTTGGAGATAATCGGCAGCTTAAATAAAACCTCTGTAAATCAATTCTATTACTTCATTCTTCCGTATTCCACTTTTTTGTAGTAACTTTGCAGACTTAAATTAAACAAAAAGTAAAATGAAAAGAAATCTCATAGTATTATTAACCATACTGCTTTGCAGCCTGACAGCTTGCAAATCGGGACAAAAGAAAGACGGAAATATGGAAAAGGAAACGAAGTTGAAGATTGAGACAAGTGCGGGTGATATCATCGTGAAATTATACAATGAAACACCGCAACACCGTGATAATTTCATCAAACTGGCAGAAAAGGGCACGTACGAAGGTACGTTGTTTCACCGCGTGATTAAAGACTTTATGATTCAGGCAGGTGATCCGGAATCGAAGAATGCACCGAAAGGCAAGCAACTGGGTGCGGGTGATGTAGGTTACACCATTCCTGCCGAATTTGTTTATCCGAAGCTGTTCCATAAGAAAGGTGCGCTTTCGGCTGCACGCCAGGGCGACAATGTGAATCCGAAGAAGGAGTCTTCCGGTTGTCAATTCTATATTGTAACAGGAAAGGTATATAGTGACTCTACCTTGCTGGGTATGGAACAACAAATGAATCAGATGCGTCTGAATAATGCTTTCAATGCATTGGCTAACAAACATACCAAGGAAATCTACAAGATGCGTAAAGATGGCGATCAGGAAGGCTTGATGAATTTGCAAGATACACTGATTGCACAGGCAGAAGCGCAAGTTGCCAAAGAACCTGAGTTCCGTTTCACACCGGAGCAAGTGAAGGCTTATACCACCGTAGGCGGTACTCCCCACTTGGATGGCGAATATACCGTATTCGGTGAAGTGTTGGAGGGTATGGATATCGTCGATAAGATTCAACAGGTGAAGACTGACCGTAGCGACCGTCCTGAAGAAGATGTCGTAATAAAGAAAGTGACGATCCTTGAAGATTAATAAACTGACATTAGACAACGGTTTGCGACTGGTGCACCATGAGGACACCAGTACGCAAATGGTTGCGTTGAATATAGTCTATGATGTGGGTGCACGCGATGAGCATCCCGATCATACGGGCTTTGCACATCTGTTTGAACACCTTATGTTCGGCGGTTCGGTGCATATCCCCGATTATGACGCTCCCTTGCAACTGGCGGGTGGAGAGAATAATGCGTGGACCAATAATGATATTACCAACTACTACCTTACTGTTCCCAAGTCGAATGTAGAGATAGGCTTTTGGCTCGAATCGGACCGTATGCTGGAACTGGCTTTCAGTGAGCAAAGTCTTGAGGTGCAGCGCGGGGTGGTGATGGAAGAATTCAAACAACGTTGCTTGAATCAGCCATACGGTGATGTAGGACATTTGCTACGCCCGTTGGCTTATCAGGCTCACCCATACCGTTGGCCCACTATCGGCAAAGAATTATCCCACATAGCTAATGCCACTTTGGACGAGGTGAAAACCTTCTTCTTCCGCCATTATGCACCCAATAATGCGGTGCTGGCAGTAACGGGAAACATTTCGTGGGAGGAGACGGTCAGACTGACCGAGAAATGGTTTGCTTCCATCCCTCGCAGAGAAGTACCGGCGAGGCAGTTGCCTCAGGAACCGGTTCAGACAGAAGAACGTCGTCTGACGGTAGAACGCAATGTTCCGCTCGACGCCTTGTTTATGGCTTTTCATATCTGTGGGCGTGACGATAAAGATTATTATGCTTTCGATATCTTGTCGGATATTCTAAGTAACGGGCGTTCCAGCCGCTTCAACCAACGATTGGTGCAAGAGAAGAAACTCTTTTCGAGTATTGATGCTTATATCTCCGGTACGCGGGATGCAGGCTTATTCCATATCAGCGGTAAACCCTCGGCGGGTGTATCGTTGGAGCAGGCTGAGGCTGCTGTTCGTGAAGAGTTGGAAGTGTTGAAGCAGTCTCTTGTAGGCGAGCAGGAACTGGAAAAAGTAAAGAACAAATTTGAGTCCACCCAGATATTCGGTAACATCAACTACTTGAATGTTGCCACGAATCTTGCTTGGTATGAACTGACCGGGGAAGCCGAGGATATTGATCGTGAAGTAGACAATTACCGATGTGTTACCGCAGAACAGCTACGGGGTGTGGCAGATCAGGCTTTCTGTAGAGAAAACGGTGTAGTATTGTATTACAAGAAAAAGTTACAAGAAGAGTTATGAGTTATTAGTTATAAGTTATTTGTTTGTGTTTCTATGCAGAATGATAGCATATTCTTCGTAATTGAGAGTTGAAGACATAAACAAATAACTTATAACTCATAACTCATAACTTATTATTATAGCTATTTGATTATGAAGAACTTTATACATACCTATAAACAGCATTATAAAGCACTATTCCTTTTAGGACTTCCTATTGTTATCGGTCAGATAGGGGTTATCGTGCTCGGTTTTGCCGATACATTGATGATCGGGCATCACAGTACTTCGGAGTTAGGCGCCGCCTCTTTTGTGAATAATATGTTTACGCTTTGCATCATCTTCAGCACGGGTTTCAGTTATGGACTGACCCCGGTTGTGGGAGGATTCTATGGCAACCGCCGTTTTGCCGAAGCAGGGCAAGCATTGCGTTGCAGCCTGGTAGCCAACGTACTGGTAGCATTGTTGCTGACTTTGATAATGACTGTTCTCTATTTTAACGTCGAGCGTCTGGGGCAGCCCGAGGAGTTAATACCGCTTATAAAACCTTACTATCTGGTGTTGTTGGCATCTTTGGTATTCGTCATGCTCTTCAACGGTTTCAAGCAATTTACAGATGGTATAACCGACACCAAAACCGCTATGTGGATTTTACTCGGCGGCAACGGACTGAACATTATCGGTAATTACATCCTCATCAACGGTAAGTTAGGCTTTCCCGAAATGGGATTGCTCGGGGCGGGTATCAGTACTTTGTTCTCCCGCATTGTCATGGTGCTGGTCTTTGCATGGATTGTGCTTCGTAGCCGTCGCTTCATTCGTTATCGTATCGGTTTTTTCCGTTTGGGATGGTCGAAGCCACTCTTCAAACAACTCAATGCGTTGGGTTGGCCGGTCGGCATGCAGATGGGGATGGAAACGGCTTCGTTCAGCCTGAGCACCATCATGGTGGGATGGCTGGGGACTATCGCATTGGCGTCCCATCAAATTATGCTGACTATCTCTCAGTTCACCTTTATGATGTTCTACGGCATGGGAGCGGCGGTTGCCGTGCGTGTCAGTAACTTTAAAGGGCAGGGCGATATACAAAACGTGCGCCGTTCGGCGTATGCCGGTTTCCATTTGATACTCTGTATGGAAGTAGTGTTGCTTAGCATCGTTTTCGCTTTCCGAAGCCATGTAGGTGGTTGGTTTACGGATAGCACCGAAGTTGCTACCATGGTGTCGGCTTTGTTCTTCCCCTTCCTTATTTATCAGTTCGGCGACGGGTTGCAAATCAACTTTGCCAACGCCCTGCGTGGTATATCGGACGTGAAACCCATGATGTTTATAGCGTTCGTGTCCTATTTTATTATATCTTTGCCTGTAGGATATCTCTGCGGCTTCGTCTTCGGTTGGGGACTGGTGGGTGTTTGGATGGCTTTCCCGTTCGGACTTACTACCGCCGGACTGATGCTCTGGCTGAGATTCAGATACAAAACAAGTAGATGTTAGTTATAAGTTATGAGTGATAAGTTATTTGCTTATGTTATTGGCTGCGCAAATAGCGAGCTATATCTTAATCAATCCGAATGGAAACACAAACAAATAACTTATAACTAATAACTCATAACTTAATTCATAGTTATTTATTGATGAATAGTGTCTCCAAAGTTAAGATTGCCGTCGGTTATACCCTTTTACTTGCGGTCATGTTTCTTTCCCTGTTCTTCGTGCACCGGGAAATGGAGAATCTTATGCACTCTGATGATCGGGATATACAATGGACGGATAGCCTTCTGACACTTTTGCGCGAGAAAGACACTAACACCATACGCATATTGCGTACCCTGAGCGAGGCAAACGAAAGTATGGTTTCTGCCAGTGATATTGAGAACATCATTGCTGAACAAGATTCTATTGTCACCCAGCAACGCGTGCAACACCGCATCATCTCCCATCGCGACACGGTAGTGACCAGCCCCAAGAAGAAAGGTTTCTTCCGCCGCTTGGGCGAAGTTTTTGCACCGTCCAAGAAAGACACCACGATACAAGTAAAGACTTCCCTCGAGTTTGCTACCGATACGGTGCTCGAAGCATACAACCCGGCAGACTCCCTGCATGAGAAACTACGTGCTATAGCTCAGCAGAAGAAGGAAGGAAGTTCCGTTGCCCAACGCCGCAAACGTAATCTGCAACGCCTTGACCACCTGCTTACCGCACGTATTGATAGCTTATTGAAGAACTATGAAGTCGAAACCCTGGCCCGTGCCCGTGAAGAAGCGGAGTATCAGCAAGCCGTCCGACATCGTTCCGCCCGGATTATCGGCGGAATTGCCATTGGAGCGGTTCTGCTTTCCGTTCTTTTCCTCTTTATTATCGGTCGGGATATCAC
>JAEXAJ010000195.1 GCA_023458215.1 Bacteroidota bacterium | reverse complement strand
CTATTCAGTTTATCTCTGACGGAGTAGAGTTGAATGGAAATGTCTTTTTTTGTCTTTGCATTTATAGCCTGTGGTATTGCTATCAACAAGGCTATCAATACCCATATAAATTTTTTATCCATGATGTTGTATATTAAATTGTGATCTTAATTTACACTAAAAATAGCGATATTGAGATCATCAATCGAGTATCTTCACACGGATGTTACGGAACCAAACATCGTCACCGTGATCTTGAAAACCGATAAATCCTTCTCTATTATCGCCACCGCAGTTGTTCAGCAATTCGAATGCCAAAGGCCATGCTTTTTCACTGAACTTACTTGCTTGCAACATATCTGTCCACTGTTTAGTCCACAAGTGATATTCAAGAACGTTTTCATCGTTTTGGCCGTGAACGACTGTGCCTTTATAAACCATGATTTTAGCCTTGTTCCATTCGCCAAAAGGTTTTTGGTTTTGAGGAACGGCAGGAATCATGTCATACAAAGATGCCGATTGTCTGTTATTGTCTTTTCCTAATTTAGCATCCGGATGATTGGCGTTATCCAATACTTGATATTCGGGAGCTGAAATATAAATAGGTTCTAATACTTCGTTTCCGTCTTTATCTTTAGAAGTAATTTCTTGCGCCAGATAGAAGATACCTGAGTTACCACCTTTTGCTACCTTCCATTCTACTTCCAGTTCAAAGTTTTTCAGCTTATGAGCGAAGATAATATCACCGCCGTCTCCGTCCTGAGCTTCTCCGCCACCTGAACCGTTGAACTTGATACATCCGTCTTCGATAGTCCACTTTGAAGGTACTCTGTCTTTTCCATAACCGCGCCATCCGTTGAAGGTCTTTCCGTCAAAAATAGTGACATAACCATCTGCGTCTACAGGAAGTTGAACGCTATCAGTTTCGGCAGCTTTCATAGAGGTAGAGTAAGCCCATGATACCATTTCTGTTGCTTTATCAGCATTGTCAGCTTTCTTGGTTCCGCCACATGAAGCCAGTGCGCCGGCAATCATACAACAAGCTAAAGGATAAAATACTTTTTTCATGTCTTTCATTATTTAATTATTAATTCTTTCATTTTTTCATTGATCTCTATCTTGGCATATCGGGTAATTTCCATCCGTCACGGTAATTATGTTTCACCAATTCGGCTGCGAATTGCTGCGCATTAATCGGATCTGTCCAAGTCTTGTCAAAAGTAGGATGGCCATTATGTATTTTGAATCCGTCTTTCACAACGGTTCTGATCGTTTCAGTGTCGCCGATGTTCGTGAAGCGCATGTTAGCACCATCCCATTCCAAGGTCTTGTTCAAACCTTGCAAACGAATAGCCAATACACCCATTACTACCATTTCATTCATAGGTCCTGCTTCTGAGAAATCAGATTTACACATTACGCGACTTGAACGATCTTCCTTACATGCACGTACCCAGTCCATTTCATGACCGCCACCCATTGCATTAGGAACACGGCGGCAAACTTTCGGAGCATTGGGAACGCGACCTGATAACAAGAAGGGTTGTTCGCCATAGCAGCCACAAATCAATGTATCTTTAGTTCCGTGGAAAATGGTCAGACCGCCACCAGGACCCATCAATTGTTTTCCTTCCGGGAAACCTTTCGGACGTTCGGGCATCATACCTCCATCATACCAATGAATCTCAACTTCCGGCATTCCTACCTTCGGCAGATTGTCACGAGACGGGAAAATCATCTTCACGTGTTGAGCTTGCGGAGCGCAGGCACTCAGCAATAAAGTAGACGAGCCTTCCACTTTTGTAGGATAACCCAGTTTCAAGGCACGGAACGGTTGATGCAGGATATGACAAGCCATATCGCCCAATGCACCTGTTCCATAATCCCACCATCCACGCCAGTTCCAAGGATGGTATACATCATTATATGGATTCAACTTGGCAGGTCCTGTGAAGAGATCCCAGTTCAAGGTACTTGGAATGCGGTCGGCCTTTTCAGGGGCATTCAATCCTTGCGGCCAGATGGGACGGTCGGTAGCACATTCTACCTTGGTCACTTCACCGATCTCGCCGTTCCAAATCCATTCACAAACCAAATCAGTACCTTCGGCAGACGATCCTTGGTTGCCCATTTGCGTAGCTACACCGGTAGAGGCAGCCAGATTGGTTAATAGGCGGGATTCATAAACAGAGTGGGTCAGTGGCTTTTGGCAAAATACATGTTTGCCCATTGTCATAGCATCTGCCGTAATGATCGCATGGGTATGGTCGGCGGTTGCAATGATTACGCCGTCGATGGATTTACCCATCTCATCGTACATCTTGCGGTAGTCCCAATACTTCTTTGCTTTCGGGAATTCGTCGAATACGCCTTTGGCATATCTCCAATCCACGTCACAGAGGGCTACAATGTTTTCAGTGCCCTTCACGTTATTGATGTTGGTATGTCCCATACCACCAATTCCCACAGCAGCAAGATTGAGCTTGTCGGTTGGGGAAACATGTCCGTGGCTCATACCTAAAATAGAACTCGGAGCAATAGTAATTCCGGCTAAAGCAGCAGTTCCGGTTTTCAGAAATTGTCTTCTTGAAATCTTTGACATGATATTATTATTAAGGGTTAATAATTGACTTAGGATTATTATTTTGCAATAATCCATATCCATTTTTCATATTTCTTCTTCTATCCCATATTTGCTCAAGTATTGCGTGGTTACCTATAGCGGGTAAATCGTGTGTATGGGCATCGCGCAAAAACTCCCATGCATATTCGGATGCAATGGCCGAATCGCGTATCAAGGGTAGTTTAGGATTTCTTATTCCGGTTTCTATCGAATCGGCAAACAGATCGCATAAAGTATCGATGTTTTTGCCTCCGAATGGCTTTTCTATACGATGTGTGTGGTGTACGCCGTGGAGTTCGACAATGGCAGTTTCAAAATCGTGTGTCATCCGGGCAATGCCTTTGGTGCCTATAATATCCACATAAGAATTATGCGTCTGATCCTTGGATAATTGCCCGTAAACAAATCCTTGTGTAATATCGAAAACAACGCCGTTTTGGAATGTTCCGTGACATTGTAACCACCAAGGGTCTTTGTAGTTCCACATGTTGATACCTTGTGCATGCCAGGTTTTATATTCACATCCGGCATACCAACGGGCAATATCCACGTAGTGCATACCACAATCATGAAAAGCAGGACCTTCGTATTCGTGACCTTCACCCGGAGCAAGTCCCGGTGTCATGTGACAAATACGTAGGATGGCAAGTTCGCCTATTTCGCCTTGATCTATAAATTCTTTAATCACTCGATGGTACCAAGAGTTGCGCAGGTATAAATTGACCGTCGAAATACAATTGGAGTTTTCCGTTATGTCGACTACATCCCACTCTCTATCAATTGAATCGGCAACCGGTTTTTCGGATATAATGTGTTTTCCACTTCGGACAGCTTTTTCTATCTGTTCTTTCCGGGAGTTTGCCAATGTAAAAAGTCCGACAACCTGAACGGTTTCGTCGTTAAAAATATCTTGCTCGTTTTCAATGACCTTAGATTCAGGGGATAAACGTCTTGCCAATTCGCGGGAAACAGGATTAATATCACAAATGTATGCGATATCCCACCGTCCGCTCTTTTGCATTTCCTCTAAATAAAATTGCCCCATTCTGCCAAAGCCAATCAGACCAACTTTTATTTTCATAGTGTTTATAAATTTGTCATGAATGTTTGGTGTTCGCGTAAAAAAACGGTGGCAAGATATAAAAATTATGCTAAATCTGCAAGAATGGTTTGAACTCTTTTAGTAAAAACTTAAATAAGTAAACTCTTTATTAGATATTTATTATAAATTTGAACTTTATTTCGCTTTTCCTTGTTCTTCTTGAGATAACCTTTAAAAAAATAATGATGAACAGAGTCACTTCTCTTTTCGGAATAAAATATCCGATTATCCAAGCTGGCATGGTTTGGTGCAGTGGTTGGAAGCTTGCATCTGCTGTTAGTAATGCCGGTGGACTTGGACTGTTGGGGGCAGGTTCCATGCATCCCGAAACTTTACGGGAGCATATTCGTAAGTGTCGCGAAGCTACCGGGAACCCTTTTGGTGTGAACATTCCTTTGATGTATCCGCAGATTGATGAGATTATGCAGATAGTGGTGGATGAAGGTGTGAAGATCGTATTCACTTCTGCCGGTAGTCCTAAAAAATGGACTGGTTGGTTGCACGACCGTGGTGTCACTGTGGTGCATGTCATATCATCTTCCCGTTTTGCCGCAAAAGCGGAGGAGGCGGGCGTCGATGCTGTTGTTGCCGAAGGTTTTGAAGCCGGTGGACATAACGGGAGAGAGGAAACCACTACTTTGTGTCTGATACCTGCCGTGCGTGCTGCGACAACGTTGCCGCTCATTGCTGCCGGAGGCATAGCTACCGGTGAGGCAATGCTTGCCACCCGTGTGTTAGGAGCCGAAGGCGTACAAATAGGCACCCGCTTCGCTTTGACTGCAGAAAGCTCTGCCAGTGAAGTGTTTAAAGATTATTGCTTGCATCTGGAAGAAGGAGATACGAAGTTGTTGCTCAAAAGGTTAGCTCCTGTCAGGTTGGTGCGCAATAATTTTCGTGATGCTGTAGAGGCTGCCGAGGCAGTAGGGGCAACCGATGAAGAACTCCGTATTCTGTTAGGTCGTGGACGTGCCAAACGGGGTATCTTTGAAGGTGATCTTGAAGAGGGGGAGTTAGAAATAGGGCAAGTCTCTTCCTTATTATATGGAAAAGGTGTACAGTCTGCTGCGGCAGTGGTGCAAGAACTGATAGAGGAGTATACAAGGGCTTGGGATAGGCTTCGTTAAGTATAAGATTTCTTAAAAACTAACAGTTTTTTTAAGAAGTTAATATCGTGTCAGCAGGAAGTTAACTTCTTGTTGACACGATATTTGTTTCTTGTATTACACGAAGTTAACCTCCTGCTTTTACTCTGTGTGAAGGTGCGCTTTTGCAAATAACTTTCCTCTATAATCAATTAAAAAAGGAATACCTCCGTGCTATCGGGGATATTCCATTTCTTATTTTAAGCTAATACTTCTTTATGCTTTTGAAGGAGTATCTGCATCCTTAGCTGTACCCGCAGATGCATTTGCAGAAGTGGTTGCAGTTGCATTTACAGTTGCCGTAGCAGTCTTACCGGCTACTTGTGCAGCAGGTTGTTCTTCCCAATGGAAGGGTTCGAAGCTACTGTTCGGGTCAACCCAAGACGGTTTCTTGGAAGCATAGATAATGAACGGGGCAATTACAACGATGAGAGCACCGATGATAAGTACGGAGAACCATACTGTATTGCTACCTGTTGAGATTTGGCTAGGTGGGATGAAGCTCAGTATGAATGCTAACAAAGAGCCTAAGAATCCGAGTCCGCCAACGATCCACATCAAACCATTACCAACTTTACCGATACGGAACGGACGGTTCAGTTTCTTCATCTTATAGCGCAATGCGATAGCTCCGGAGAACATCAGCATATACATAATGAGGTAAAGAATAACAGTCAGCTGTGACAAAATCTGATAGAAACTTTGTACGGAAGGCATAACTACGAATAAAAGGCTCAATACAGTTACTGCAATACCTTGTACATAAAGAATGTTCTTCTGAACACCCAGCTTGTTGGTCTTCTGGAAGAACGGAGGCATATAGCCTGCTTTACCTACGGCAAAGATACCTTTGGAAGGACCGGCAACCCATGTCAATACACCTGCCAGTACGCCGAATGCCAATGCAATGGCGATGATGGGTGACAACCAGGAAGCATGGATATACTTGAAGTAGTTATCGAAGCCTACCAGCAAGCTCTGTGTCAGGTTGATGTCCTTGGCCGGGATAATTACACCCAAAGCAAACGTACCAAGCACGAAAATAATAACAGTGATAGCTGCACCGATAAACACAGCCTTCGGGTAACTCTTAGACGGATTATCCATATCTTTCACATGAATACCGCCCATTTCCATACCGGCATAAAAGAGGAAGATACTGGCAGCAAGTACAACGTTGTCGAAGTTCGTCAAGTCGGGGAAGAAGCTGCTGTTGAAATCCATATTGGAGTGTCCGCCGGAAGCCAGGTAAATAATACCTAAGATAATCAGTAATCCGGCAGGGATAATCGTACCCACCATACCACCGACTTTGGCGACTTTACCTACCCAGCCCATACCCTTCATGGAGATGAACGTTGCCAGCCAGTAGATAATGAGCACCACGGCCAGTGTGTAGTACTTGTTATTGGCAAGCGTCATGTCGTGTGCATCATTCATGCCAATAAAGGCGATAGACACGGCACCGAAAGTCAATACTGTAGGATACCAGATTGTACTTTCAATCCATTGTACCCAGATGGCGAGGAAACCCAGTTTCTTTCCGTAGGCTTCGCCCACCCAGCGGAATACACCGCCTTGCTTGTCCTGAAACATGGCAGCCAATTCCGCAGCGACAAGAGATGTCGGAATAAGGAAAACGATGGCTGCAAATAAGTAGTAAAAGGCCGAACTCATACCGTACACGGCCTCGGCTGGTAGTCCACGCAGAGACACTACAGCCGTCACATTCATGATTGCCAGGGTAAATACTCCCAGCTTCACTGTTTGTTTAATATTTGCCATAAGTTAAGGTTTTAGGTGAAAAATTATTCAAAAACAGCATTTATAACAACATCCGGATTCAGTTGTTTCAGACGGGCTAATGAAAATGATGGTTTTAACAATTAAGATACATCAGCAGCAGGCTTAGAGGCAGAGGTTTGTTCCTGTGCTTGTCCCTGTTTTTGCATTATTTTGTTGTAGAAATCTTCTTTTTCTTTGTTACGCCTTTGTACCAGACTTGTTACATACACTGTAAAGATAGGGAACATCATCATGCCAAGCGCTGCCAGCAACACAGACAGTACCCGCCCTGTAGGAGTGACTGCTATAATATTAGAGCCAACCGTCGTAACATCCATGAAAGCCCACCACAAAGCGTCACCGTACCCTTTTACCAAAGGGTTGGTGTTATGTTCCATGACATAAAAAGCTAAACTGGAGAAATAAACGGTAGCCAACAACATTGTCAGGTAGGACACGAAGAGTCCGGACGCACGATTGTACGTCAACCATCCCACTACGATAGCCATAGCATATCCACCCCGTACCAAAGGGATGAAACGCAGCATATAGGTTATTTCGGGTGAGAAAGTCCAGCCCATATA
>JAEXAJ010000194.1 GCA_023458215.1 Bacteroidota bacterium | reverse complement strand
ATTCAGAGTATGTCATTTCCCGTTTGAAGGAACGGGTTTCTTTCCTTGCTCCGGTGCATGTCTATCCCGGGGAAGATGAACTGGAGGCACTTGCTGTGAATGTTTTGGGAGCATTGCGCGGGGAGTTGCCGATACAGGTTTATAAGTGATAATTAAAGATACGAACCCAACGATTGTTTTCATTCCATGAAGATTCTGCTTACCCCAAATGGTAACTCCATTTACACGCCGAGGTAAAGGCCGTTACATACCGAGGTAAAGAGCGTTACAATAGGTGGTAAAGGTCGTTACATCCTGCGGTAAATGCTTTTACATCTTGCGGTAAATGATCGGTAAATGTAATGCGCTGATAGAAAAGGAGTAAAGCCCCCCAAATGACTTTACTCCTTCCAATCTTTTTCCCTCGTAACTAATACGGAGAAAACACCACTAATCAAAATTCTATACCTTGGTTTTATATTTAATAGGATTAGAAATTATTTTTTCCGGTATCCCACCAAAGACGTGTACCACCGGTATCTTGACCGCCTAACTTGCTAACCAATGCATCATACAACGGTTTGTTGTTCGTAATATAATCCTGATTGAAGAATACTCGGCGAATCATCTCATCTGTACTAATGGCGTTACTACTGTTATTTACTACTACTTTGAAGAGTTTCGGATAGCCGGTGCGGCGTTGTTCTGCCCAAGCTTCGCAACCTTCGGGATAGATAGCCAGCCACTTTTGGGTGATGATTCTTTCCAGTTTCGTTTCATTATCAGCTGCATTATCCCATTTCGGGGTGATGCTGGTAGTTGCTTTGGCATCAAAGTTCTTATCGAATGTATCTACATAATCAGCCGGAGTATTTTCACTTTCCAGATATTCGCTTACGCCACTGGCGTCCCATTGTGCAAAGGAGGTGGTGACACCTTGTTTGTAGCAACTTTCCACGTCTTCGGAGGTAAAGCCTCTCAAGGCAGCTTCTGCGCGAAGGAACCATATCTCGGCAGCAGCCATTACTATAATCTTGCTGCTGGTGGTGATGGTGGTTCGTGAGTGAGTAGAGTAACGGTTGTCGCCTACACCTGTTCCCTGGCGCACACCTTTAAACTTGCCTTCGATGCTGGTCAGTTGTTTCACACCGGCCACGGTCTGCGTAATGTTGCCATCATTGTCTCTACCATCTTGCGCGGCATTAAAGTAAGACTTCAAACGCGGGTCGTTATATCCTTTCAGGAAAGACTCCAGGCTGGCGTTCATAAATACTTCGCCCCAACCGGAAACACCACCCAGCGGGTTGCGGATTCCATATTGGCCTACTGTTTCGTTAGATGTTTCCAATACACCGCCATTCTGTGCGTCTAATGCGGCCTGAGCTTGTTCTTTGGCTAAAGTGGGGTCCACATTGGATACACGCATTGCCAGGCGCAAGCGGAGAGAGTTGGCAAACTTCAGCCATTGTGCAGGCGTGCGTTTGCCTTCCGGCATCATGAAGTCGGCGCTTTCAAAAGATACGCCGCCTTTATAATCTTTCAGAATATTGATGGCTGTTGCCAAGTCTTCGAAGAAACGTTTGTAAACTTCCTGCTGAGACTGGGGAGTTTGTGCGGCAGTGCCGAAACCATCATAAAGGATAGGGCCATAATAGTCGCTTACACGATGCAGGAGGGCTACTTTCAGCACTTTCGTAAGAGCATGATACAAGGGCCACTCTTCGGCTGTGTTCAATTCTTCGGAATCAGCGATGGAAGGCATGACGTTGCCGTAGGCATAGGTCCACATGGCACTTGTCCAGCCATTGTTCAGGTTGTAGGTGGAGTTGTTCTGATTGAACGCACCATTCATGTCATGGAAGAATCCGCCATACATATCGGCTACCAGATTCTGGATTATTTGATATTGCCAGTCGGTTCCTTCTACACCCGTCTGGTAGATGATACCTTTTTGAATGGTAGAAAAAGGTACCAGGTTGGTCTGGTTGTCATATTTTTGTAAATCGTCTGTATACGCTCCTTTTGTATCGTTGAATCCGGCAAAATTATCGGTGCAGGATGAAAGACTTAAAAGTCCACCCAAGAGTAGTACGGCTGTATATTTTATCTTATTCATATCGTTCAGGTATTAGAAAGTGAGTTTAATATTGAATCCAATGTTTCTCGTTGAAGGCATACCATAGGTATCCAAACCTTGGTTATCATTACCTACGGACATCGTTGCGTCCGGGTCGAACGGGGCATCTTTGTAGATGAAGAACAGATTGCGGGCCACCAGTGAGAGGTCTACACCTTTGATGAATCCTGTCTTTTCGAGCATCTGCTGCGGGAAGGAGTAGCCCAATGACAACTCGCGCAAGCGGATGTTAGTTCCATCGTATCTGTAGAATTCTGTGGTACCGTTACCGCGGTCGCCTACCATTTGATAGAAACCTTTTACGTTCTCGATTTTCTGACCTTCCAGCATGTAGTGCTTTGCTGTGCGTGCGTCATCGGTTGCCTTGCTTACACCTGCATAATCCAGACCGGCTTGCGTCAGTGAAATAACGTCGCCACCCATGCGGGTATCAATCAGGAAGTAAAGTGAGAAACCTTTGTAAGTCAGACTATTGCTCCAACCAAGAGTCCAGTCGGGATTGAAGTTACCAATCTTCGCAGCCTTGTCAGTGGTTACCTGCGGCAGGCCGGCGTTTTTGTTTTCATTGCCATCTTTGTCTGTTGCCGGTTCCAAAAGAATCTTACCGCTTTCATCACGTACAAATACGTTTCCGTAGATGTCGCCCAATGAACCGCCTTCTACAACCATCATCTTATAAGGCATACTTACGTTGCCGGAAGCATACTGGAAGCTGGGTGTTCCACCCAAAGATACAATCTCATTCTTATTGGTAGCGAAATTAAACTGAGTTTTCCAACGGAAATTGTCGTTCATCAGCGGAGTGGCTCCTACGGTGACTTCAATACCGGTGTTGCGAATCTTACCTGCGTTAATCCAACGGAAACGACGCTTTTCGGCAGTAGTGTTTACACGGATCAATTGGTTTTTGGTATCAGTGCGATAGAACGTGAAGTCGAAATCCAAACGACTGTTGAAGAATCTCCATTCGGTACCAAATTCGATAGAGGTACTGATTTCCGGTTTCAGGTCTTCGGCAAAGTAATAGTCGATGGGATTGACTACGCCACCGGCTGTAATAGTCTGTGCAGGACTGGTGATGCCGATAGGAAGGTCGTTACCTACTTGTGCCCAAGATGCGCGGACTTTACCGAAGCTAATCCATGACGGGAGGTTGAGTGTCTGGTTCAAAATCCAGGATACACCTACTGAGGGGTAGAAGAAACCGGAACCTTCGCTCTTCGTGTTGGCCAGTGTAGACGACCAGTCGTTACGGGCGGTCAGGTCTAAGTAAAGGCTTTCTTTCCAACCGATTTGTGCTGTTGCGAAGAGGGATTGGATAGTACGTCTTTGGTCGTTCAGTTCGTCGATGAAAGAAGTACCGGCGCCGCCCAGATTCATATTGGCAACTGTAAATACGTTTGCTTTGTATAAGCCGGATTTTCCGGAGTCGAGGCTTAGCGAGTTCACTTTCGTAGTGTTGATGCTGCTACCAAGGGCTGCATTCAGTGACCAGTCGTTCCAGGTTTTGTTGAACATTGCCATCACGTCGCCGTACATCATGAATTCCTGACGGTTCAGCTTGATATAACGTCCGTTTTCGTGAGCCACATCGGCTGCTGTGCCGGCGTACATCTTCTGGTCGTAATTATCGTTGATATAATCTACATTGCCGCGTGCCTGGATGGTGAACCAGTCGTTTACCTTCAGGTTAGCACTCAATGAAGCCATTGTGCGAAAACGTTTGTCGTTGCTGGTAACCCTGTTGTTTAGCCAATAAGGGTTCTGAGTGAAGCCACTGATGTCTGTATACCAGTTCTGCAGGGGCATAGCTCTGTTGTCATCATATCTTTCGAAGCCGTTGTTGTCGCGGTAAACACTCATGTCTTCGCCACGTGGGAAGGAATATAAACCTACCAATGGGTTCATATAATAACCACCGGAAGTAGGGCGGTTCTTGATTTTCTGGGTCATCAGGTTCACGTTGGCATCCAGCGTCAAGCGTTCGTTGAAGAGGGAGGCTGTTTCGCGGAAAGTGATGTTGTGTTTCTGAAGTTTGTTTACATCAACAATGCCACTGGCAGTAGTGTTGGCATAAGAGAAGTAAGTTTGCATCTTCTCTTTTCCTGCTGTGATGGATAAAGAGTTTGTAGCTGTCACTCCGTTACTGAAATAGTCGCCCACATTGTCGTAAGCTTTCATACTTGCGTTTTCTGCGCCCCAACTGGTTTCGCCGCTGGCGCCGTATCTGTTTTGGAATTCGGGCAGGCTGATGGCGTGGTCAACAGTGAGGTTGGAAGAGAAGGTGATGCGTTGCATACCTGCTTTTCCTTTCTTGGTGGTGATAAGGATTACACCATTGGCGGCTTGCGAACCGTAAAGAGCGGCGGCGGAAGCACCTTTCAGGATGCTCATGCTTTCAATGTCGTCCGGATTGAGGTTGGAGATACCGTCGCCGGAGTCGCGGTTACCGGTATCATTATTGCCACCCATGGCGGAAAAGGCTTGTTCTGATGTATTATTCAGCATAGGCACACCGTCAATGACATATAATGGCTGGTTGTTACCGTCGGCATTGGCAGAACGAATACCACGGATAGAAACCTTGGCAGAACCACCTAAACCGGAAGAGTTGCGTGTAATGGATACACCGGCGGTTTTTCCGGCTAATGCATTAATCATGTTCGGGTCTTTGGCGCGTGTCAGTTCGTCGCCACCTACCTGCTGGGTAGAGTAAGTCAGTGAAGCGGCTTTTTTCTTGATACCCATAGCGGTTACCACAACTGTTTCCAATGACAGGGCTTCTTCCTGCATCTGTACATTAAGAGTTTGCTGCCCGTTGAGAGCAATCGTTACAGGCTGGTATCCGATAAAGCTAATGACCAGCGTTGCATTGGCTGGAGTGTTTAGTGTAAACTCACCGTCTATATTGGTAATGCACCCGTTTGTAGTTCCTTTTTCCACGACATTGGCACCGATAATGGGTTCACCTTTCGTATCGGTAACAACACCTTTCACAGAGATATTCTCTTGTTGTACGGCAGTAATGATTTCATTTGCCTTTTCATTTTGTTTGGTCAGCACTATATTCTTGCCTTCCATTACATATCTGATGTCGGTACCATTAAAAATTTCGTCCAAAACTTCGGACACAGGTTGATTGTCTGCATCTACATTTACAGTGCGTCGCACGTCCACACTTTTCTTATTGTAGACGAACAAATATTCGGTCTGAGCCTCGATTTTATCGAGGATTTCGCCTACTCGTAACTCAGAACGGGGGATGCTGATTCTTGCACTTTGAGAGTAAGTAGCATGGCTGTATGCCTGGAACGTTACAAACAAAAGAAGGAATAGTGTGATCTTCATAGTTCGTAATATTTGCTTAAATACTAAACTTTTTGGGCAAAAAAGCCCATTCAAAGAAATTTTTCTCATATCTTTGTAATGTGTTAAGTTAATAAATTGATTAA
>JAEXAJ010000193.1 GCA_023458215.1 Bacteroidota bacterium | reverse complement strand
TGCAATAAACTTTTTCATACTCAATTTTTGTTTAGGTTTAATAAATTGTTCGTTATCAAGTTTATTGCAAAAACAACCTCTATGAAGGATTGTTCACAGGTTTCCTGAAAATTTTATATCCGATGGCGGCAATAAAGATACTCATCAGCGGACTGATAAGGTTGAAAAAGCAGTAGGGAAGGTACGTCAGCGTAGGTACGCTCAATATTGTAGCCTGCGTCATCCCGCATGTATTCCATGGAATTAATACCGAAGTTACCGTCACCGAATCTTCTGTGGTGCGGCTTAACAGCCGGCTTTCATATCCTTTCTTTTCATAAATGTTGCTGAACATGTTCCCCGTCAGGATAATACTGATGTATTGGTCTGCGGTAGCCAGATTCAAAAATAATCCGGAGCAAACGGTAGAAGCCACCATGCTGACCGTATTCTTCATAAAACGGACAAAAACCGATGTGATGCTGCCCAGCATGCCACTTGCAGTCATTGCTCCTCCGAAACACATGGCGCATAAGATAAGCCAGATTGTATTCATCATACCTGCCATACCTCTGGTTGCAACAAGTTCAGTCAACATACTACTATCAGTCTGCAGGCTGGTGCTGCCGTAAAAAGTCATCATAAGCCCTTTGAATAAATTTTCGCTTCCGGCAATTTCATGTAATAAGTCCGGTTGGAAGATAAAGGCGAACAACCCTGCCAGCATGGTAGATAGAAACAGGGTAATGATCGAAGGAACTTTGCGGGCAATGAGTATACCGGTAACTACAGGTACAATCAGCAGCCAGGGCGTAATGGTAAATTTAGCACTTAGAGCGGCGGCAAACTCTGTAATCTGTTGAGTGTCGTTTGTTTCGTACGTTAACCCCATCACGGTAAATATAATGATTGTGATGATTAAAGAAGGAACCGTTGTAATCATCATATAACGGATATGGGTGAACAGGGGAGTGTCTGTGACAGAAGATGCCAGGATGGTAGTATCTGATAACGGCGAAATTTTATCTCCGAAATAGGCCCCCGAGATGATAGCACCTGCAATCCATCCTTCATCAAATCCTTGTGCTTTGCCAATGCCCAGTAAGGCGATGCCTATCGTTGCAATGGTGGTCCACGAACTTCCCGTCATTACCGATACCAAAGCACAAATGATGCAAGTGGACGTCAGGAAGAAATCGGGGTGAATAATCAGTATGCCGTAATAGATGAGTGTAGGCACTACTCCGCTTATCATCCACATTCCACTCAATGCACCGATAATCAAGAGGATAATAATAGCTGTAGCTACGCCCGCGATATTGTTGGTTATGGCTATTTCGTAATCCTTCCACGGAATGCGGTAGAATGCCATGCCGATAAAGATGCAAATGGCAGTGGTGGTGAGCAGGGATACCTGACTTCCGCCGCTCAAGGCATCGCTTCCGAAAGTACGGATCGTGGCAAACAGCATTCCTACCAGAAAGGCGATGGGGAAAAGGGATACAAGAGGCGAAGGAATCTTTTTCATTGAACTCATTATGGTACATCTAATTACATGTTGCAAAGGTACAACAAATCTGTAAAATCTCCTCTCATTTTTCTAGTCTAACTCACTTAAAGTCTGCAAAAAGGAAAGAAAAAGCCTTTCAAACAAACTCTTTTCAAGGATAAAACCTCTTTTTACTTATAAATTAGTACTTTTGCGATGATTTATCAGAGTTATTTTGTTATAACCTCGGGAATGAATAAAATAATCGTTTAATATGAAAGAAAATAGATTGGTTACCACTAAGAAAGTCGTAACTTTTGGTGAGATAATGCTTCGCCTGACTACTCCGGGTTTCCGTCGCTTCTCACAAACCAATGAGTTTGTTGCAACTTATGGCGGCAGTGAGGCCAATGTTGCTGTCTCTTTGGCAAATTTCGGTATTCCTACCGAGTTTGTGACTCGTCTGCCGGATAATGCCGTGGCACATGCTTGTATGGCTTCTTTGCGTGCTAGTGGCTTGGGAACCGAAGGTATTGTGTGGGGCGGTGATCGCTTAGGCTTATATTATTTAGAATGTGGGGCTGCTTTCCGTAATTCAAATGTGGTTTATGATCGTGCAGGTTCCTCTTTTGCCACTCTTCGTCCCGGTATGATTGATTGGGAGAAAATATTTGCCGATGCCGGTTGGTTCCACTGGTCGGGTATAGCCGCAGCTCTTTCTCAAGATGGAGCAGATGCTTGCCTCGAAGCGCTCGAAGTTGCCGACCGCATGGGCTTGACAATATCCTGTGATCTTAATTTCCGCAAGAAACTTTGGAACTATGGTCGTACGGCAGCCGAAGTCATGCTACCTTTGGTGCAATATAGCGACGTCATTTTTGGTGCCGAGCCTGAATATAAAGAGATCCTTGGCATTCAGCCCGTTGGTTTTAAAGCCACTACCGCTGCTGATACTTCCTTCGAATCCGATCTGCCTGCTTTCGAAGCATTTGGTCAGAAAGTATCTGCACTTGTTCCCCGTTGCCGGAAGGTATTTCTGGAACTGCGTAACTCCATTACTTCCAATCACAACCTTCTTGCCGCAGTGCTTTACTCCGACGGTACTTTAAAGCATACAGGTATTTATGACATCGAACATGAAGTAGATCGTGTGGGTACGGGTGATGCCTTTGTTGGCGGTTTGATATATGGTTTGATTAGTTATCCGAATGATGACCAAAAAGCATTGGAATATGCCCTTGCCGCCTCTGCATTGAAAAATACCATTTATGGTGATTTCAATCTTGTGACGGTTGATGAAGTAGAAAGTCTGATGAATGGAAATACTTCAGGTCGTGTCTCAAGATAAATAAGAGGGATTATAGCCTGTAGTTCTGATAACTGCATAATAAAATGAGCCCGATATCCTTAGCCGGATATTGGGCTTTTAAGCATATTGAATATTATTTCCTGAGAAAGTGTACATTATCTCTTGGTAATAACTGTTATTGCAAGCGAAACTATTGTCAATGTTACGCCAATGCCTGCCACACCTGCCCATTGCCACGCCTGCCAGCAGCTACCTGCCAGGAAAGTTCCCAATGAGCCGCCAATGAAGTAAGTAGTCATGAAGATTGTATTCACCCGGTTGGAGGCCGAAGGGCAAATCTCAAAGATACTGGTCTGGTTACTCAGTTGGATACACTGCATGCCTATGTCTATCAGTATCACTCCGGCAATGATTCCCACATAACTGTTCCCCCAGCAATAGAGCGATGCCCATGAAAGTAAGATTAGCCCACAACCTATAAAGTTGAAGTTGCGGATGCCGACTATCTTTACATATTTGCCTACAAAAGAAGCAGTCAGCGCTCCTGCAATGCCACATAAACCTAATATCCCAATGACATCGCTGCTTGCAAAGAAAGGAGCTTGTCCCATTTTGAAAGCAAGGCACGACCACATGGCCAGAAAAGAGCCGAAAGCTAAAGCCGCCCGTATGGAATATATGCGTAGCGCCGGATAATCTTTAATCAACCGGAAGAGAGATTTCATCAGCTCTGCATATTTACCTTGAAAAGTGGGTCGTATATCCGGCAGAACTTTCAATACCACTATGGCGCAAACCAACATTAAACCTGCTGCAATGAAATACATCTCACGCCATCCCAGCATTTCTCCAACAATGCCGCTGACTACACGTGATGCCAATATTCCTGTTAGCAGACCTGAAATAACAATTCCTACATTGCGTCCTTTATTCTCCGGGCGGGAGAACTGGGAAGCAATCGGGACAAAGATTTGAGGAATCATAGAACAGATACCCGTAATGAGCGAGGCAACCCAGATAATATATATATTGGGTGCTACAGCAATTGCTATTAAAGAGAATATGAGTAAGACGAAGTTTATTAATATAATCTTCTTACGCTGGAATAAGTCGCCTAACGGTACTATGAACAATAATCCTAAAGCATAGCCGACTTGGGTAATCATCGCGATCAGATTACTCTTGAATTCAGATACCCCCAACTCATTGCGCATTACATTCAATAACGGTTGGTTATAATATAGGTTTGCTACAGATATACCTGCCACGATGGCAAGTGTCCAAAGTATATGTGCGGGTAGTCCGCCATTTTCTTTCAGTTCTTGTTTCATGTTGCAAATATAATTAACTCCTTAATATGTACTCCCAAATCTTACAATAAAGAATAAAAAGCTATTTTTCCACCATGAACAGAGATTAGTCTTTTTTTGCTTCAAAAATCTTGTGTTTCCTTCTAATACCTTGCATCTTTTTTTGTTTTTATTTGTTATAGTACTTTTTTGTAATGTTAGATGATGAGTTTTTATTTATGAAATTAAACTAGATGTATCTAAACAACTATACAATCCGCCCACCTCCTAAATATCTTTTAGGTAAATCTCATTGTGCATTAAAATTTAAATGAAAAATAAATATGAATTTTTTGTGCTTTGGATATGCTCTTATCCGAAGCATAACTCAAACATAATTTAGTATGAAACATATAACAATAATTTTAGCTTCGTTTTTCGTTCTTTTTTTAATAATTGGGATGTACCGGAATTTTCTTAATACGATTATAATATTAATGTTTGGCGGATTTTGTTTATTATGCTGGCTCTTATTTTATTTACGTTCAATTTGTGAAGAAAGAGATTTGCTGAAAGAGGGAAATCAATACTTTATTGATACTTTTCAGGATATCCGTAATCCCATTTCATTGATAAAGACTCCTCTAGGAGTAGTTTGTGAAGGGGCTTGTCCCGACTTCGTAAAAAAAGAAGTGTCCATTGCCATTCATCATATCGAAGGGCTCGAAAAGCATCTGACAGCATTGATGGGATTGAAGCGTTCTCTTATTTACTCCGGCAATTTAGATGTGGCGGAGCATGAGATCGGTTCTTTTATTAAAAGTAAAGTGAATCCTCTCCAATCTTACGCTGCCGGTTTGGATATGACTTTGGAAATATCTCCCGAATTTGATTATGCCAGTGCTTGGTTCGATCAAGGGAAAATATCTCCGGTGATAGATAAGTTTGTGACAAGCGCCATTGATTGCGCTCTTCCCGAAACGCATCTTGTTATGCAGATATTGCTGAATGATAAATATTGGGCAATAAAGATTAAAGATACTGGGAACGGGGTGTTCCTGAAGTATTGCAAATGGTACTTGTCATGGTTACCGGCACCAAAAACCGTTCACCGCAGACGATGGAAGATGGGTGGTACTTTGTTTAAGAAAATGTTAAATCTATGTGATGGCAAAATCTCGGTTTCAGAAGGAGAAGTATCATTGAAATTCCCTGTAAAGTGTCCGCTCGAACAAGTAGCCAGTCACTATGAAAAGGAGAAAGAATATGCATTGCTTGGTGATGCCACAGAGGTCTATCTTCGTCCCCCTTTCAAGAAAAAGAGTGTGGATAAACCGGTAGTTGTACTGGTAGATAGCGATGAAAAGTTTAGCCGATATTTGGCAAAATGTTTATCGGATGATTTCAATATCATAACATTTAGCAATGGTTCGGAAGCATTAAAATCCATTCATGACGAGCATCCTGATTTGGTGCTATGTGATGTGTTGGTCAATGGAATGGGTGGTGACGAACTTTCTTCAAAACTGAAAGCATCCAAAGATACCTCGTTTATTCCAGTCATATTGTTGGGGTCGCCACTTGATGTAGGGAAACGCATGAAGAGAGGGTATTCGCTGGCGGATATATTTATGTATAAGCCTATAAATATAGAAGACTTGAAGATCGAAATATCTGTTCAGATTACTAATAGCTACCTTCTGAGGAAATCTTTTCTTCAAAAAGTGTTTGGTGAAGACTTTTTGGTGCGCAGAATGGAGGAATCCCAGCAGGAAAACAATTTGAAATTTCTTGATGAAGTGAAAAAGTATGTTTTAGATAACCTCGATAAAGAAGATTTTCTGGTTGATGATCTTGCAGCCAATATGTGCATGAGTCGTACTGCCTTTTATAATAAGTGGAAGGCATTGACGGGTGAAGCTCCGAAATCTCTGATTTCACACATACGTATGGAGAAGGCACGTGAATTGCTGGAAAGTGGAAAACATTCCGTCACTATTGTTGCAGAAATGGTAGGTATGAGGAACCTGAAGAATTTTAGAAGTAAATACAAAGAGTATTTTGGAAAGAGCCCGAAAGAGTTCCTGAAGAAGATGTAATCTTTGTAGACAATGAAAAGAAAGAGCTTTCTGCGAAGGGAGCTCTTTTAATAATAAGTTGCATAATTATTTCATTTTATAGAAAAAAATATCCATTAAAATGATGATATGAGCACAAACTCTCATATCTTTGTGCTAGTTAGTAGATGGTTATATGTAGTGGTGTTTAAATTCATGGAACAAGAACAAATATTATCAGTTTTTGATTCACTTCCCGTTGGTGTAGGGCTCTACTCCAATGATGGGACATTGATTCATTTTAATGAAATCTTCTGTAAGATTTTTGGGTTTGATGAAGCGTTGGTAAAGGAAAATCCGATTAATATAAATGATAATGATATTATTCCGGATGAAATGAAGTCGGCTGTATGCAACGGACTTACTTTGCATACGACTATTACATATAACTTTGATGCTTCTACAAAGGACGGGCGTTATATGTCTTCGCGCTCGCAAACCAGTGTCTTAAAATTTAGTGGAAACCAACTACTTAATAGTACTAATGAGAAGGCTAATTATATTTTAATTGTAGAAGATGTCACAGAGACCCGGCGAAAGGAAGAGATGCTTCGTCGTAGCAAGCGTAAAACTGAAATGGCCATACATGCAGCAGATATTGTATTGTGGGAATATGATGTACTTGCCAGACACTTTTATAGCGATAATGAGCCTTTGAGCGATTATGACGAATCCCAACCTATTAGCTGCGAATTATATGTAGATACTCTGCATAGTGAAGACAGGGAGCGTGCCATTGAATTAATACGAAGAATGAATGAAGGCGAGGACTTTACATTCAACTTTGATGGTCGAGTCATTTTGCCGGATAGCCCGGATTGGCAATATTGTACTGTGAGTGGTTCGCCCTATGAATATGATAAAAATGGCAAAGTCATAAGATATGTTGGTTCCCGAAAAAACAATACCGAAGTAAATAAGAAGCAGGTACTTCTGAAAAAAGTTCTTGATAACATACCTCTTTCTATACATATTAAGGATGTGGAAGACGGCTTCCGCTATGTTTTCTGTAATGAAGAAAGCAAGCAAATGTTTGGCACGAGTGAAGATAAAACAACTTATGATGTCTTGAGCGATGATGAAGTAGAACGAATTCAGAAGACTGATATTGAGGTTTTCAATACCGGCACTCCTTATCTTGGCTTGGAGCATATCGTGTTGAAAGACGGTCGTTCTTACGATACAATTGTGCGTAAAAGTATTATTGAAGATGAGGGTAAACGTCTGCTGTTGAATACCCGATGGGATCAGAGTATGCAGAACGAACTAAAGCGTCGAGCCCAACTGCTTTCCATTACCTTGGAGACAATGAATGCTTTTACTTGGTTTTATGAACCTGATATAGACAGGTTAAGTTTTGGGGAGGGTTTTGATAAAACAGGACTAAAAATCTCTGACGTTAATTCGCATGAGAAGTATCTCAAGATGGTACACCCCGAAGATCAAAAGGCATACATAGAATCTTTGGAAAAAGCTCTTGAATCGGATAATAGTGTATGGGATGTCGAAGCTCGTCTTGATTTCAAAGGTAATGGTGAGTACCAATGGTGGGAAGCGCGTGGTATAGTCGAAACGACCACTCTGAATGATGCACCCTATAAATACATGTTTGGAATGAGTCTGAATATAGATTCCCACAAACATGCTGAGATGACTTTGCTCGAAAACAAAAAAGCACTCGACAATTTGATTCTGCAAAATGAATTGGTGCTTAATAATACGAATTCCGGATTGGCATATATTGGCAAGGACTATATCGTAAAGTGGGAAAATATTTCTTTTTGCTCCAAAAGTATTTCCTACGAAGCGTATAAGAAAGGTGAATACTGTTATAAGAGTGCGCATAACCGTACTTCTCCTTGTGAGAATTGTGTGTTGCAACGTGCGTTACTATCCCGCCAGACGGAGCAGATAAAGTTCAATCTTGATGGTGAGCATACGGTGGAAGTATTTGCAACTCCTGTGTTTATAGAAGACGGTGTAATGGATGGGGTTGTAATCCGTGTGGACGATGTGACGGAGCGTGAGCGTATGATTGAAGAATTACGCCAGGCTAAACAGGAAGCCGAGCAGTCGGACAAACTGAAATCGGCATTCTTGGCGAATATGAGCCACGAAATACGTACTCCGTTGAATGCAATCGTGGGCTTCTCTGAATTAATGATGTATGGAGAGGAGGAAGATAGGGAGGAATATATCCAGATTATCAATACTAATAATGAATTGTTGCTGAAGTTGATTAATGATATACTTGATTTATCTAAACTCGAAGCCGGTTCGGTAGAGTTGAAGTATGAGAAGTATGATTTATCCGAGCATTTCAATAATATGGCTGCTTCTATGAAGCAACGTATAACTAATCCGAATGTAAATTTGGTTGCAGTCAATCCTTATTCCGCCTGTCAGGTGCTACTCGACCGGAATCGGGTTGCGCAGATCTTGACTAACTATGTGACTAATGCAATAAAATATACTCCCCAAGGAACCATTGAAATGGGGTATGAGAAAAGGGAGGAAGGCATTTACTTTTATGTAAAAGATACCGGTATCGGTATTGCAGAGGAGAAGAAAGGAAAGGTTTTCCATCGTTTTGAGAAGTTGGATGAGTTTGCACAAGGCACCGGATTGGGACTGTCTATTTGTAAGGCGATAGCCGAATCTATGGGTGGTGCGGTTGGTTTTGAAAGTAACTATGGAGAAGGTTCTTTGTTTTGGGCGATGTTGCCTTGTAAAGTAAGCCTTTTATCCCAAGAAGTTGGTTCTGATAAAGCAGCGGATAAGAGTGAAGGAAGTCGTATTCTTGTTTCTGCATCCGATTCTTCTTCTCATTCTCACTCTGCGATGCGTAAAACGATCCTGATTGCCGAAGATATGCAGAGCAATTATCAGCTTGTATCGGAAATGTTGAAGAAAAATTATGAATTGTTACGTGCTGTGAATGGCAAAGAGGTGCTTGATATAGTGCGTAGCCGTCAGATTGATTTGTTACTTACAGATATGAAAATGCCTGTTATGGACGGATTATCAGCTACAGCCGAAATACGTAAATTCAATACTAAATTGCCTATAATTGCACTTACTGCCCATGCTTTTGAGACTGATCGTCTGGCTGCTTTGGCTGCAGGGTGTAATGAATACTTGGTGAAGCCTATTGATAAGGCAAAACTGATGGCGGTACTTAAGAAGTATTGTTAAAGATTTTTTTTCTTGAATGATGGGGATGAATGACTAGAGATCCATCCCCATTTATTCTCCATAACCTATCGTCTTGGTTTGATATCCAGTTTTACAGGGTGAATCATGTTTTCAGGACTAAGTACTGTATCCAATTCCTCTTTAGTCAGAATTTCGTGATCCAAAACAAGTTGATATACGCTTTTGCCTGTTTCCAAAGCTTCCTTGGCAATCTTTGTAGAGTTTTTGTAACCGATAACCGGATTCAGGGCTGTAACCACGCCTATGCTATGGTGTACTTCTTCAATGCAATGTTCAGCATTTGCTGTAATACCTTCTACACAGCGTGTACGCAAGGTGTCAAAGCCATTTATAAGCAAGTCGATAGATTCAAAACAGCATTGAGCCATGACGGGTTCCATAGCATTCAGTTCCATTTGGGCTGCATCGCCTGACATAGTTACACATACATCATTCCCCATTACCTTATAAGCTATTTGGTTCATCACTTCGGGAATGACCGGATTCACTTTTCCCGGCATAATAGAAGAACCGGGTTGCATGGCTGGCAGATTGAATTCTCCCAAACCGCAACGGGGACCGCTTGCGAGTAAACGCAGATCATTACATATCTTGTTGATTTTCACACAGAGTCTTTTCATGGCTGATGAATATCCTACCATACAAGACGTGTCTGAAGTAGCTCCCACTAGATCATCCGCCAATTTGATATTCCATCCTGTCAGCTCTCGCATAGAAGCAATACACTTTTCTGCATAACCGGGTTCAGCACAAATACCGGTACCGATGGCTGTAGCTCCCATGTTGACAGTTAGAAAATCTTCAGCCGCCTCATTTAAATGTTTGATTTCGTCTACCAAGATACTCGCAAATCCATTGAATGTTTGTCCCAAAGTCATGGGGACGGCATCTTCAAGTTGTGTACGTCCCATCTTAATAATGTGGGCAAACTCACGACCTTTATTACGGAAAGAGGCAATTAACTCTTCTAAATGAGGAATTAGTTCCAAGTGTTTGAAGTATAAACCTAAATGGATTGCCGTTGGATAAGCGTCGTTGGTGGACTGCGAACAGTTGACGTGGTCATTCGGAGAACAATATTGATACTCGCCACGATGGTGTCCCATTAATTCAAGCGCGCGGTTAGCAATAACTTCATTGGCATTCATATTGGTAGAAGTTCCGGCACCTCCTTGAATCATATCAATAGGAAAATGTTCGGCATGCTGTCCGCCTAATATTTCCAGGCAAGCCTCCGTGATGGCCTTGTATTGCTCGTCGGTTAATAATCCCAATTCATGATTGGCATGTGCTGCTGCCATTTTAGTAATGGCGAGTCCTTTCAAAAACATAGGATATTCACCCAAGCGAAATTTGCTGATGGGAAAATTTTCAATACCTCTGAGTGTTTGGACTCCATACAAAGCTTCTTCGGGAATTTCACGTGCACCGAGTAAATCGCTCTCAGTACGTGTTTTACCAGTCAATTCTGTTTCCATAACGTTTTCTTAATAAGTTTTTATATTAATGTTAGATTAAAGTTTTCTATAATTGCTACTCCGATAATCGGAGATGATACATGTATTTCTTTCACATTTATATGTTATTTACAAAGGTAGGTATATAAAGTGACAATTTGAAATAAAAGTATTGAATTAATTATTGTTATTAATAGGGATGCTCTCTTTCTTTTGCGTATTTTGTGCTGAGTTTGTGATAATATGATAGTAGGACGTTGTGTTTGACTGGCTATTAAATCTGATAATAGAACTCTTGAATAGATCTTGAAAGATAGGAGAGTAAGACTTATTAGTAGGATTGAAACCTTAATTTGATTTGTGTATCAATAAAATATAAATCACCATCAATTCCATAAAGTATATTGTTAGGAACTGCATCAAATACCTCGTATTCTTCGTTATGAAATTCGTTGATGTAATCCATATCAAAACCAAGTGCTTCCATGTATTCTGCAATTTCATCTTCTGTCGCTTCGCGTTCTGCTTGTATATGAGGTTGGATTAGAACTGCACAGAACTCATGCTGACTATTATAGGCAAAACCTATCATTTGATAAGCGACATTACTAAAGAATTTATTATGTGCAGAGATACGAATAAAGAAATTCTCTAAATCATCGCCTGCGTATTCAAAGTTATTTAGCTTAACAACTATATCTGCATCGTTTGTGTAAACTTCATTTTCTCCTCCCTTGCTAAGAAATTCAACGCTTAGTTCTTGAACTGTTATCCACAAGTGATTTGAGTTAGCAAAGGATATTAACTCTTCGATTTGCCCTCTCTTATAGCTTTCTGTTGGTTCAAGCGTTCCTGTTGCTTCTTTTTTTCTTCTAACGATGCTGGCTGCTTGCTCCAAGATGCTATTGACTGGCGAGTGCGCTCTATCCATTGCTTGTGAAATTCATTAATGTATTCCATAATCCTTTCATTATGAGTTTATGCAAATGTAGTTAATTTGTAGGTGTTGAACAACTATTCTAAAGATAATGTTGGCAGGTAGTGTTCTATTTTTATGTGGTAAGTTATGGAGTAGGTGTTGTACTCTTTATATAGGAAGAGCAGCACCTAAGATTCCTTAAATGCTGCTCTCCTAAGTTGGTTCAGAATGGTTAGTTAATCTTCTAATAAGTGAACATTATAAAGAAAATACACCTAACAAATATCCGATATCCTTTCAATTAATCATAATCAATTTCATAATGATTGTCTCCTTATGAATACAAAGACAGTAAAAGCGTATGAAATATCAAGAGAATGTGCTTTGATTATGTTTTATACACATGTAATGATTCTGTTAGTATATACAACCGCATTTGAAGATAAGTTAATTTTATTTCAATCTCCTTTTTAACTTGTCATAGATTAATTTAGTTTTGGCTATGTATAATATCCGTTTATTTTTTTCAATTTCAAGAAGAGTGTTTAAAATAGATAGTAATCGTGCTCCTGAAAAATAATAATAGGTGTCTTTGCTGTATTTCTCATATGGCTCGTCTCTTTTCCGTGAGAAATATTCGTTGATAACTTGTAAGGTATATCGTTCACCTTCCTCTATCATACCTTTTACTTGTTCCCTTTTGAAATTGAAATTACCTTTCATGAAGTTTTTGCTTTTACTCATGTTTATATAAATAATATCAGTCCCTTTGCTGGTTATTTCTTGCTTAATTTGATATTCGGGAGTAAAATGTACGATAAAGATAATATCTTGTTTTTTATCCGCTATGGGATTAAAAGGAATGTTGCTGGTGACACCTCCGTCAAAATATAGCTTTCCATTATGTTGTAAGGGTGAAGTTGTCAGCAACGGAATAGAGATGGTGGTTTCGAGAAGCCTCTTTTTGGTATGTGACATTTTTCCTTTTAGGTTAAAATACTGCGCAGTCATTGTAGACATTTCGCTGAGAGTTATGTAAAAGTCATAAGGGACATAATCATCTACATTGATTAACCGTGAGAAACTTTTTGCCAGGAAATCTTTCTCTTTAATCTTACTACGGAATTCCCAAATGCCGTTTGCGTCCAAACTTAACCATAACTGTTCGGCTAAATCTAATTTCTGCTCTATAAATGCGTAGGTATTGATGGCACCTATAGATGTGGCGGAAATCGTTTCTACGAATGGTGATAATCCGCTTTTTATGAGTGCTTTAAAAAATCCTATTTGGTAAGCGCCTTTAGAACTCCCACCAGATATAACAATATTGATTTTCTGCATCTTGTGTTTCTAATCTGTAGATGCTGATATTTCTTCATACATGAGCGCCTCTTCTATGGCTTTTTGTATTTCTTCCAACTCTGCTTTATTGGTCGAAGATAGTGGACGAACTTCTCCTATGTTTGTTTTTAATCTTAATATATATTGGGCTTTCATAAGGTAAGCTATAAAGAAGAAAAATATTCCGGTGATGAGGCAACCGATAGAATTGCATGCTGCGGCAATAATGCAAAATAGTATCCCAAGACAAATAGGATAACGCTTGTATGTAGCTTGTCTAGTAATGAATACTGCATTGATTTTTATAATCTCAAATCTCCACTGATTGTTGAATATGGCAAATTCATTATCTATTTTTGCAGTTGGAGTATTTAGAAATATCTTTTTTTTCATAGTGTTGTGCATAAGTAAAATTGTAGGGACATTTTTGTATTGAGGCACAAATATGCCCCTACATAAATTAAATGTTTCCTCCCATTAGCTTTTTGTTGTATGAGCTGGTTGCGATAGCAGCCCAAATAACCTGAATAGGCCATGAAACCAAAAGACCAATTCCCACAGTTAAAATACCCACAATGACATCAATAATCATCATTACGATAGCTCCTGCTATTGTAGAGTAAAACATTCCTAACGGACCGAAAAATAAAGTCAGAGCAATACTTATACCCATGCTTTTGGGGGACTTGGTTACTACTACATTTACATTCCCGTTTGTATTTGCCATGATGCAATCTGTATTAATGCTTTCCTACTCTCTTAAAGGTTTTCGGATTATCCTTTTGTATTTGTTTGCAAAAGTAATGATGTGCAGAATATTTGTTCTCAGATTCGTGTTGGTATAAATCACACATCTGTAGAGAATAAATCACGCTCGTTAAGTTCTTTAATGTAATAATTGAAGAAATTGCAGCGCAGAACATCTGAAATTCTGAGTAAGAGTGCCGTATCTATGCTTTCTCGTTTGAATATGCTATACACATTTGTGCGGTCGCAGTAGAGTTTATTTGCGAACCAAGTGATGGAACGTTCTTGGCGGTGAAGTTCTTCTTCTATTTTTTTTCCAATGTGTACCATAGGGCAATAAAAAAGGCGGAACCATTCGTAATCTTATTTTCAATCTGAGGCACCGCCAAGCACCCTGCACACAAATAAGTACGAACGGTCCACGCCCGATTAAGCGTGAACCTTCATCTACTTATTCTCATGTGCTTCAAATTGGCGGTTTTCAGATTGAGAGAATAAGAGCTAAAAGCTCAATTTCTTTAATAAGTATAGGAATGGAAACGCTTTTCCAAATGTTTATTGTTTTAAACTAAAATAGGAGAATACCTCCGAAAAGGTATTCTCCTTATATAAAAGTAACTTAAATTACTTGCTCAAAGCCTGAGATACGTCTACAGCACAAGCTACTGTACAACCTACCATAGGGTTGTTACCAATTCCCAGGAATCCCATCATTTCTACGTGAGCAGGAACAGATGAAGAACCGGCGAACTGAGCGTCTGAGTGCATACGACCCATTGTGTCTGTCATACCGTAAGAAGCAGGACCGGCAGCCATGTTATCCGGGTGAAGAGTACGACCTGTACCACCACCGGAAGCTACTGAGAAATAAGGCTTACCAGCAAGAACACGTTCTTTCTTGTAAGTACCTGCTACCGGATGTTGGAAACGAGTCGGGTTAGTAGAGTTACCTGTGATAGATACGTCTACACCTTCTTTCCACATGATAGCTACACCTTCGCGAACATCGTCAGCACCGTAGCATTTTACTTTAGCACGGTTACCATCAGAGTAAGCTATTTCACGAACTACTTTCAGTTCACCTGTGTAGTAGTCGAATTGAGTCTGAACGTAAGTAAAGCCGTTGATACGAGAGATGATCTGAGCGGCGTCTTTTCCAAGACCGTTCAAGATACAACGCAAAGGTTCTTTACGTACTTTGTCAGCTTTAGCGGCAATTTTGATAGCACCTTCGGCAGCGGCGAATGATTCGTGACCAGCCAAGAATGCGAAACATTTAGTTTCTTCGCGGAGCAACATAGCTGCCAGGTTACCATGACCGATACCAACCTTACGGTCGTCGGCTACTGAACCCGGGATACAGAATGCTTGCAGACCGATACCGATAGCTTCAGCAGCATCAGCAGCGTTTTTGCAACCCTTCTTGATAGCGATGGCACAACCTACCACGTAAGCCCATTTTGCATTTTCGAAGCAGATAGGCTGAGTTTCTTCACAAGTTTTATAAGGATCGAGTCCGGCAGCTTCGCAGATTGCGTTTGCTTCCTCGATGTCTTTGATGCCGTTTGCGTTCAAAGCTTCAATAATACCTTTGATACGACGGTCTTGACTTTCAAATTTTACTTCTCTAATCATAGTTTTCTTTCCTCCTTATAAAATTATTCGTGACGTGGATCAATATGTTTAACTGCTCCCTGTTCTGCTGTTACGCGTCCGTAAGTACCGGTTACTTTCTTCAAAGCTTCGTTAGCGTCGGTACCTTTCTTGATTTCGTCCATGAACTTACCCATGTGAACAAATTCGTATCCGCAGATTTCGTCGTTCTTATCAAGATAGATGTTCTTGATGTAACCTTCGGCCATTTCGAGGTAACGAGGACCCTTAGCCAAAGTTCCGTACAGAGTACCTACCTGGCTACGCAGACCTTTACCCAAGTCTTCCAAACCGGCACCGATAATCAAACCGCCTTCCGAGAAAGCCGATTGAGTACGTCCGTAAACGATTTGCAGGAAGAGTTCGCGCATTGCTGTATTGATAGCGTCGCAAACGAGGTCGGTATTCAATGCTTCGAGTACAGTTTTGCCGGGCAGGATTTCAGCTGCCATAGCTGCTGAGTGAGTCATACCGGAACAACCGATAGTTTCAACCAGTGCTTCCTGGATGATACCTTCCTTAACGTTCAAAGTCAGTTTACAAGCACCCTGTTGAGGAGCGCACCAACCTACACCATGTGTCAAACCAGAAATATCAACAATTTCTTTAGATTTTACCCATTTGCCTTCTTCGGGTATGGGAGCCGGTCCGTGGTTAGGACCCTTCTTTACAACAC
>JAEXAJ010000192.1 GCA_023458215.1 Bacteroidota bacterium | reverse complement strand
TAGAATAAAGTGATAGGGTGATTACTCTATCACTCTTTTTTTGTTTTTTTTCCCCTTTCTCATTTGCTTTCCGCAAAAAAGGCTTAACTTTGTTGGCTGTAAAAAACTGCGCCGCCAAAATGGAAAGTCAGAATGTGAAAGATACGGTAAAGCAGATATTCACTGAATATCTCAACGCGAACGGGCATCGCAAGACTCCCGAACGCTATGCCATACTCGATACTATCTATTCCATTGATGGTCATTTTGACATCGATACGCTTTATTCGCTGATGGCTGACCAGGAGAATTTCCGTGTGAGCCGCGCGACTCTTTACAATACTATTATCCTTCTCATCAATGCACGACTGGTAATCAAACATCAGTTCGGAAACTCCTCCCAATACGAAAAGAGCTATAATCGTGATACGCATCACCATCAAATCTGCACGCAGTGTGGCAAGGTGACTGAATTTCAGAACGAAGAGTTACAGCAGGCGATTGGGAATACTAAATTGAGTCGGTTCAGTCTGTCGCATTATTCACTTTACCTGTATGGATTGTGCAGTAAGTGCGACCGCGCTAACAAACGTAAGAAGAAAAATAATAACCATAAGAAAGAAAAATGAAAGTAGATGTTCTATTAGGATTACAATGGGGCGACGAAGGCAAAGGCAAAGTCGTTGACGTATTAACTCCGAGATACGATGTTGTGGCACGCTTCCAAGGCGGACCGAATGCCGGACATACATTGGAGTTCGAAGGTCAGAAGTATGTGCTTCGTTCCATTCCATCGGGAATTTTCCAGGGAGACAAGGTGAATATCATCGGTAACGGTGTAGTGCTTGATCCGGCTCTTTTCAAGGCAGAAGCTGAAGCTTTGGAAGCATCCGGACATAACTTGAAGGAACGCTTGCATATCTCTAAGAAAGCACACCTTATTTTACCTACCCACCGGATATTGGATGCTGCATACGAAGCTGCCAAAGGTGACGCAAAAGTGGGTACTACCGGTAAAGGTATCGGGCCGACTTATACTGATAAAGTAAGCCGTAATGGTGTACGTGTAGGAGATATCCTGCATGACTTTGATAACATATATGCTGCTGCCAAAGCTCGTCATGAGCAGATATTGGCAAGCATGAACTATGAATATGATCTCACAGAGCTGGAGAAAACCTGGTTCGAAGGTATTGAATATCTGAAACAATTCAACTTGGTTGATAGTGAACATGAAATTAACGGTTTACTAAATTCGGGCAAGTCTGTATTGTGCGAAGGTGCGCAAGGTACCATGTTGGATATCGACTTTGGATCTTATCCGTTTGTGACCTCCTCCAATACTGTTTGTGCAGGTGCTTGCACCGGTTTGGGGGTTGCTCCAAACAAGATAGGTGAGGTGTATGGTATCTTCAAAGCATATTGTACCCGTGTAGGTTCCGGTCCGTTCCCTACTGAGTTGTTCGACGAAACCGGAGATGCAATTTGTACTTTGGGACATGAGTTTGGTTCTGTTACCGGACGTAAACGCCGTTGTGGCTGGATTGACTTGGTTGCCTTGAAGTATGCTATCATGGTGGACGGTGTGACTAAGCTGATTATGATGAAGAGCGATGTGCTCGACGCATTTGAGACCATCAAAGCCTGTGTCGCTTATAAGATTAATGGTGAAGAAATAGATTACTTCCCGTATGATATCAACGAAACCATCGAACCGATCTATGTGGAACTACCCGGTTGGCAGACTGATATGACCAAGATGCAAAGTGAAGACGAATTCCCTGAAGAATTCAACGCTTATTTGTCATTCCTGGAAGAACAACTTGAAGTTCCTATCAAGATTGTTTCTGTAGGTCCCGACCGCGAACAGACCATTGAGCGTTATACGGAATAATATAGACTGATAACCTTTAGCACGGATTACACGGATTTCGCGGCTTCACCTGAAGAACCGTGGTCGTTCGGGTAATCCGTGCTTTTTTTATATACTCTTATGAAAACACAATTCTTATCTTTTTTACTTGTGTTCTTGCTTGTAACAACCGCAAAATCACAGACCTATCAACCTACTCAAGAAAATCTGCAATCCCGGCAGGAATTCCGGGATGCTAAGTTCGGTCTTTTTTTGCATTGGGGATTGTATAGCATGTTAGCTACCGGCGAATGGACTATGACAAACAAGGATCTGAACTATAAAGAATATGCCAAACTGGCGGGCGGTTTCTATCCTTCTAAGTTTGATGCAGCCCGGTGGGTATCTGCCATTAAGGCTTCCGGAGCTAAATATATATGTATCACGAGCCGTCATCACGAGGGCTTCTCTATGTTTCATACTCGTTATTCTGACTATAACATTGTAGATGCCACTCCCTTTAAGCGGGATATACTGAAAGAATTGGCAGATGAATGTCATAAGCAAGGGATTCGCCTCCATTTTTATTATTCGCATATAGACTGGTATCGGGAGGATGCTCCTTGGGGGCGCACAGGGCATGGAACCGGACGTCCTAATCCTAAAGGAGATTGGAAAAGCTATTATCAATTTATGAACAACCAGATTACAGAGCTGTTGACGAATTACGGAGAGATCGGTGCTATTTGGTTTGATGGCTGGTGGGATCAGGACCAAAACCCAAACTTTGATTGGCAACTACCCGAACAGTATGCTTTGATACATCGTCTGCAACCTACATGTTTGGTAGGTAATAATCATCATCAAAACCCTTTTCCAGGCGAAGATATTCAAATTTTTGAGCGAGATCTACCCGGTGAAAACAATGCCGGACTTTCCGGGCAAGGGGTTAGTACTTTGCCTTTGGAGACGTGCGAGACTATGAATGGGATGTGGGGGTATAAGATTACCGATCAAGACTATAAATCGCCTAAAACTTTGATACATTATCTGGTGAAAGCTGCCGGAAAGGATGCCAATCTGTTAATGAATATTGGCCCTCAGCCTAATGGTGAACTGCCGTCCGTAGCTTTGGAGCGTTTAGCCGCGGTAGGGGATTGGATGAAGGTATATGGTGAAACCATTTACGGAACTCGTGGCGGTTGCATAGCTCCGCATCCTTGGGGAGTGACTACTCAGAAGGGAAATAAGCTGTATGTACATATTCTTGATCTTCAAGACAAGGCGCTCTTTCTGCCCTTGGAGGGAAAGAAAGTAAAGCAGGCTGTCAGTTTTGCAGATCGACAGCCCCTAAAGTTTCAGAAATGTGAAGGTGGTGTGATGCTTTATCTTCCTGCAATACCCACGGAGGTTGATAAAGTTGTTGAATTGGTAATTAGCGATTAACAAGCCTTGTTCTTGCATCGTATATCATTAATCGCTGTTCATTATTCTTTAATTCTTCCTAAAAGTTAAAGGGAATTGTAGTAATGCTCGTTGTTTCCCTTTATTTTTGGCAAACAATTTGTTATACAACTAGAAACGACTAATTATTTACTAAAAAAGAAAAAGAAAATGGGTACAGGAATGATAGGAATACAATGGATTCTGTTTATAGGTATCGCCGTTATAAGCTGGCTGGTACAGATGAATCTTCAGAACAAGTTTAAGAAATACTCTAAAATCCCTACCGGTAACGGAATGACGGGACGTGATGTAGCACTGAAGATGTTGCATGATAATGGTATTTATGATGTTACCGTGACACATACACCGGGACACTTGACCGACCATTACAATCCTGCTAATAAGACCGTGAACTTGAGTGAAGGTGTATACGAAGGTAATAGCATTATGGCTGCTGCGGTTGCCGCCCACGAATGTGGACATGCCGTACAGCATGCACGTGCATACGCTCCTCTGACAATGCGTAGCAAATTGGTTCCGGTGGTGTCCTTCGCCTCACAATGGATGACTTGGTTATTGCTGGGTGGTATCTTGTTGCTGAACTCTTTCCCGCAATTGCTGTTGGCCGGGATCATTTTGTTTGCAATGACTACGCTATTCAGCTTTGTAACTTTGCCTGTAGAGATTGATGCCAGCAAGCGTGCGCTTACGTGGTTGAGCAGCTCGGGCATAACCAATTCATACAATCATAAGTCGGCCGAGGATGCTCTTCGTTCTGCTGCTTATACGTATGTCGTAGCTGCTCTTGGTTCTTTGGCAACTCTGATTTATTACATTATGATATTCTTGGGACGCAGAAACTAAGTTTTAGTCCTATAATAGCATACAAAAACAGACCATCTATTCGCACGGAATAGATGGTCTGTTTGCTTTCAGTAGATGGTCTGTTCGGGTGAAACAGACCATCTGTTTTTTTATTTCTGATAAAGTGATATGAAAAATGCCTTGTCCGCCTTTTCATCCTCGATAAAATAGCGTAACTTTGCCACCTGATTTTTAAAGTAATTGATACGAATATGGCAGCAAAACCCAGTATTCCGAAAGGAACCCGTGACTTTTCGCCGGTAGAAATGGCGAAACGTAATTATATATTTAATACGATTCGTGATGTTTACCATCTTTATGGCTTCCAGCAGATAGAGACTCCCTCTATGGAAATGCTTTCTACGTTGATGGGCAAATATGGCGAAGAAGGTGACAAACTACTATTCAAGATACAGAACTCAGGCGACTATTTCTCCGGTTTGACCGATGAAGAACTGTTGAGCCGTAATGCTGCCAAACTTGCCAGCAAGTTCTGTGAGAAAGGTTTGCGTTATGACCTTACAGTGCCATTTGCACGTTATGTAGTGATGCATCGCGAAGAAATAACGTTCCCTTTCAAACGTTATCAGATACAACCCGTTTGGCGTGCCGACCGTCCGCAAAAGGGACGTTACCGTGAATTCTACCAGTGTGATGCCGACGTAGTAGGTAGTGACTCCCTCTTGAACGAAGTGGAATTGATGCAGATAGTCGATACCGTATTTACACACTTCGGCATTCGTGTTTGTATCAAGATTAACAACCGTAAGATTCTGAGTGGTATTGCCGAGATAATAGGTGAGTCTGATAAAATAGTAGACATTACCGTAGCTATCGACAAGCTCGATAAGATTGGTTTGGAGAATGTCAATGCAGAACTGAAAGAAAAAGGAATTAGCGATGAAGCAATTGCCAAACTGCAACCTATTATTCTGCTCAGTGGCAGTAATGAAGATAAGCTCGCTACCTTGAAAGAGGTGCTTGCCGGAAGTGAAATCGGCCTGAAGGGTGTCGAAGAGAGCGAATTCATCTTAAAGACCCTTTCTGTTCTTGGCTTGAAGAATGAAATAGAACTGGATTTGACACTTGCCCGTGGTTTGAATTATTATACCGGAGCTATTTTTGAAGTAAAAGCTCTTGATGTTCAAATCGGAAGTATCACCGGCGGTGGACGCTATGACAATTTGACCGGTGTATTTGGCATGTCCGGTGTTTCGGGTGTGGGCATCTCGTTCGGTGCCGATCGTATTTTCGACGTATTGAATCAGCTTGAACTTTATCCCAAAGAAGCTGTAAACAGCACTCAGTTGTTGTTTATCAACTTTGGTGAAAAGGAAGCCGCTTTTTCTATGAATATACTTGCACAAGTTCGTGCAGCAGGTATCCGTGCCGAAATCTTCCCGGATGCCGGTAAGATGAAAAAGCAAATGAGCTATGCAAACTCTAAGGCAATTCCGTTTGTTGCTTTGGTGGGAGAGAATGAGATGAACGAAGGCAAGGTTACTTTAAAAAATATGGAGACCGGCGAGCAGAAATTATTGACTCCTCAGGAACTAATTAGCGAATTGAATTAATAAAATCTGAAATACATTTAAAAGGGAGCACAAAATGCTCCCTTTTTTTGTATATTTGTTTAGACGATTATGAACTGTATTCATAGTAGAATGCAACTAAATTTGTTTTTGCTATCTGTTTGCACTATATTTGTCATAATCGTGTAAGATTGATGTAATACATTGTGTTTACTTTTGCAGTGACAACAAATAAAGGAGGTTCTTATGGTTTCATTTGAATTAAAACAAGAAAAGCACAATGCCCTCATCAGCTTTTTGATGATTGTTATAGCGGCATTGTTTTTGATCTACATGGGTAGTTCTTTAGTACATTCTACCAAAGTGTTTTGGGAGAATTATTCTATTGAAGAGTTATTGGAGTAGTTAGGACACTGTATAAGTTTCTTTCCCCTTGTTTTTATTTATTTTGTTTGCTTAGTTATTTATTTCATTTTTAGTATTACTTTTGTGACACAAACAAATAAGATGGGGATGTCAGATGAAGAAATATATTCTTCTTACTTTACTAATCAGTATATCTATAGTCGGATACGCCTACGAGGCAGATAGTATCGATTGGGCTAAGGTACGACGTGCCATGCAGCATGAACAGTACCAAGAAGCATGCAGCCTCTATCATGATATGTATATCAAAGCCGTCAAGGATTATCGTAAAATAAACTCAATTTATGTAGATGATTTACGAAAAAACTATTCCATTGATGAACTTGAACTGAATAATAATATCCAAAGAAACCGTTTGTTGAATTTTATCTGGATTACCAGTGTTTTAATCATTCTCATCTTAAGTATCTCTATCCTCTACCTTCGGCGTCAAAACAAACGGATTTCTCTTTCTAAAAAAGAGCTAGAAGAAGCCAAAGCATTTGCTGAAGAGTCCATTCAAAATAAGAGTTTGTTATTGTCCAACATGAGCCATGAGATCAGAACCCCGCTGAACGCTCTTGCCGGTTTTGCTGAAGTACTGTCAATGGAGGATTTGGATGAAGAGACTCGAAACCAGTCTAACGAAGTAATTAGGATGAACTCTGAATTGTTGCAAAAGCTCATTGATGATATTGTAAATGTATCCTGTGTGGATGTGACAAATATGGCATTCAATATTCAGCCTTGTGATGTGATTATGATCGGAAAAGGGATCGTGAAAACTATTGCAGCTATTAAACGAACGGAGGCGGAAATCTTGTTCGAGTCGGAGCTCAAGGAACTGGTTCTACAAACCGATTCGGCCCGCTTGCAACAGTTGCTTATCAATCTGCTGGTAAATGCTACAAAGTTTACCAAAGCAGGAAGTATTACTTTGAAGATAGAGAAGGCGGCCAACAATCTAATTCAATTTTCGGTGACTGATACCGGATGTGGTATTCCTTTAGAATCTCAGTCGCATATCTTCGATCGGTTCGAAAAGCTGAACGAACATGTGCAGGGAACAGGTATCGGGTTGTCTATTTGTCAGCTTATCGTCCATAGGTTAGGCGGGAAGATAGGGGTTGACTCTTCCTATACAAAAGGAGCACGTTTCGTTTTTACACACCCGTTAAAGCAAAAAGGAGGAAGTGTATGAAACGAGCCGGTATTCTTCTGACTCTTCTATTCCTCATGATGTATGTAACTGCGGGGTGGGCCATCGATATGAAGCCGGTGGATAAGCATGCGTGTGACAGCGTAATGCGAATAGTCAATCGCATGCCCGAAGATACTACGAGAATCATATATTTACAGAATGTATTTCGGCATCACCGTCAATTAGATTGGACGATTGAGTTGCTGCATTCGGCACTGGCACTTTCTCGCAAACTCAATAACCCCAATCTGGAAATCAAAGTGCTTAATGATATCTATAGGTATTATGCGTTTAGGGAGAACCAACTTGGTAAAGAAAGTAGTTTTCAGGATTTGAAAATTGCTTGTTTGAAACATAAAAAGTATGGTCCATATTTTTCTGTGTGGAGTGATCTTTTGACTGATGAGAGTGCAAAGGGAAATACTGAAACCGCAACCATCGGTGGCGAGCAGATGAAACGTGAGGCCGATTCATTGAAATATCCACAGGGAAGAATTATCGCCGATATTGCTTTGAGTGAGAATATACGGCAAGCTCATCAATATGACGAAGCTTTGAAGTTGAATCATAAGTTTTTGGAAATGCCGGAGGTTACCAGTCAACAAAGACGGGGAATATATCAGAGAATTAGCGCGATTTATAGTCAGCAGGATTTATATGATAAAGCTGTGGAAGCTTTGGATAAAAGTTTGGCAGAATTGAAGAAGGGTGAAGTAACCGACTCTATTAGTTACAGGGATAATCTTATTCCAATTTTGTTGACTTATTGTCAGATTGGTTTGGCGATTCCGGAGGTTAATATGTTGAAGAAAGCTTTGGAGGAACTTAGCAAGTATTATGGAGATGACTGGCATGTAAGTAAACAAGTTAGCTATCATACCTATTGGGGCGGATATTACTATCTAAAAAAGGATATGCCTAGTTGTTACAAAGAGTTCGACCTTGCTATTGAAAAAGGCAAGGATCTGCGGACAACGTTTATGATCAGTGTTCGTCAGATGAAGGGTGACTGTGCAGCTTTTAGAAAAGACTATAAGACGGCAGCCCTTAGCTATAGGGATGCTGTACATTTATGCTATTCTATCAACAGAGATATTGCCCGTAATAATAAAGAAGCGGCATTGTCGAACTTTGAGATTAGGAAAGCTTTGCTGGAGCATGAGACCGAACGCCAATGGTTCAATATAGCCAAAGTCAGTGTTGCTGCGATATTGCTGATTATCTTGCTGGTTGTGCTTCGGTATATTTTCCGTGCAAACAGAATATTGCGTCAATCGGCAGAGGAAACTCGCAAGGCGTGGAAGCGGGCCGAAGACGCCAATAGGATGAAAGAAATCTTCTTACGCAATATCAATGAAGAAATAAAAGGTCCGATTGAGACGGTTGTACAATGTGCCGATATTCTATCTTTGTCGGTCAACTTGTCCCGGAAAGACCGGTTGGACTACTCGGAGAGGATAAAGATACACGCCGGACGGTTGATCCTCTTAGTGAACAATGTGCTCGACTTGTCGCGTTTGGAGGCGGGTATGATGAAATTCAGCATACAGGAGCATGATTTGGTACAGTTGAGTCGGGAGGCAAAATCCATACTGGGTATGCAGGCTGTGAACCCTTGGGTACAGGAATTTTCAACAGAACTTGAAACTTTGATGACAAAGGTGGATAGTGCATGGTTTTGCCGGGTATTGGTTTTTGCTTTATCCGCTCCCGAAGACTGCGAAGAGAAATGCGAGGTGCATTACAGATTGACTGTTGCAGGAAGTTTTGCACGAATAGTAGTTCATGTCCCTCCTGTGAAATTGCATGCTTCCAACTCCAATGAACGTATTGGCCAGGATATAGCCCGCTTGTATTTGAAGTCGGCCGGAGGTTCTTACGAAATGGTCGAAGGAGAGATTGTAATAACTTATCCTCTCTGATTACCTGCGCTTTACTATCCCCACATATATCAGCAGAATCACATTCATCATCAATGCATAGATGATGGCAGGTATTGCTATCATATCATTATTAAATACAAACGGGCTACTGGCAATAGCAATAGCCTGAGCTGCATTCTGCATGCCTATTTCTATAATCAGTGTACGTTGTTCCTTCCGGTTGAGGCGCATCGACTTCGATAGCAGTAGTCCGCCCCCCATTGCCAGTAGTATAAGAACAGAGATACATAAACCTAATTTGCCGAATTGTGTGGTGATGGTAGCATGATGTTGAATGAAAAAGATCGTCGCCAACAAAATTAGTGCAGGAAAGGCTACTTTAGATAAGACTTTGTGAATCTTTTCCGCCACACGCGGACGGTAACGCTTCACCAATATTCCGGTTGCGATAGGAAGAAGCATTAGCACAAGATTCTGCATCATAAGGCTCCCTACAGGGAGGTGAATATCGATATTCAGATTGCTGCCTATGAACCGGGTGGCAAACTCCATAATCACCGGGATAGTAAACAGAGTTAAGATGCTGCTGCATGCCGTAAGCGATACGGACAGTGCCACATCTCCTTTGGCAAGCATTGAGAATATATTTGATGAACTGCCGCCGGGAGAACAGGCTATCAACATGATGCCGATAAAAAACAGAGGATCGAGCTCGAACAGCCAGCCTAAGATAAACGCCAATATCGGCAGGAATATAATTTGCCCTATCATTCCCGCTATAATCGGGCGCGGTCGTTTCTTGAACAGTTTGAAATCTTCTATTTGTAGCGTAAGTCCCAACTCGAACATCAATAGTGTGAGAATGGGAAGGACAATCCAGATGGCGTTCATTATGTTATTCGTTTAATTCGGGGTGCAAAGATGCTCTTTTTTATGATAAGTACCAATAAAAAACGATTCTACCTTATATTATACTTTTCGTTCAAGCGAAGGAAACTTTCTTTCTACGCTTCCTAAACATTTCTTTAGTGCTAGTAAATCTATATTCCAAGCCTTGAAATATAAAATTCATTGCTGGATATATACATTTCAAAGCTTGAAATGTAAGTCTCAAGTATAGATATATAGTTTTTCTTGCGATGAAGAAAACTTTTCTTCCTATACATGATATGTTTTCTTAGGGAAGCAATTCTTTTCTATTCTTATTGCCATTTTGTCAGCCTTTGTCTGCCAAACAAACAGCTTTCTCGTTTGGCACACTTTTCGTAAGTTCTTTATCGCTTGCGTAATGGCAAGAAACTATTATAATTAATGTATAACATAAATAAAAACAAAAGAACTATGAACATTAAACCATTGGCAGACAGAGTGCTGATACTCCCTGCGCCTGCAGAAGAAAAAACTATTGGTGGTATCATTATTCCTGATACAGCAAAAGAGAAACCTTTGAAAGGTGAAGTTATCGCAGTAGGCAACGGAACAAAAGACGAAGAGATGGTGCTGAAAGTAGGCGATACTGTATTGTATGGCAAATATGCCGGTACTGAACTGGAAGTTGAAGGCACTAAGTACCTCATTATGCGTCAAAGCGATGTACTCGCTGTTTTGGGATAATTTGTAATTAGTAATATATAATCTGTAAATTAGATAATCATTATGGCAAAAGAAATTTTATTCAATATCGATGCCCGCGACCAATTGAAGAAAGGTATCGACACACTGGCTAACGCAGTAAAAGTAACTCTCGGCCCTAAAGGTCGTAACGTAATTATCGAAAAGAAATTCGGTGCTCCCCACATCACGAAAGACGGTGTGACCGTTGCAAAAGAAATCGAATTGTCCGATGCTTATCAGAATACCGGTGCCCAACTGGTAAAAGAAGTAGCTTCAAAGACCGGTGATGATGCAGGTGACGGTACTACAACTGCTACCGTTTTGGCTCAAGCCATCGTAGCCGAAGGTTTGAAGAACGTTACTGCCGGTGCAAGCCCTATGGATATCAAACGCGGTATCGACAAAGCGGTTGCTAAAGTCGTTGAATCTATCAAGACTCAATCTCAGACTGTAGGCGACAACTATGACCAGATCGAACAAGTAGCTTCCGTATCTGCCAACAATGACCCTGTTATTGGTAAATTGATTGCAGACGCTATGCGCAAAGTATCAAAAGACGGTGTTATCACTATTGAAGAAGCCAAAGGTACTGACACTACTATCGGTGTGGTAGAAGGTATGCAGTTCGACCGTGGTTATCTTTCAGCTTACTTCGTTACTAATACAGAGAAGATGGAATGTGAGATGGAGAATCCTTACGTCCTGATCTACGACAAGAAGATTTCTAACCTGAAAGATTTCTTGCCTATCCTCGAACCGGCTGTACAAAGCGGTCGTCCTCTGTTGGTAATTGCCGAAGATGTTGATAGCGAAGCACTTACTACATTGGTTGTAAACCGTCTGCGTTCTCAGTTGAAGATTTGTGCTGTGAAGGCTCCGGGCTTCGGTGACCGTCGCAAAGAGATGTTGGAAGACATCGCTGTGTTGACAGGTGGTGTGGTTATCAGCGAAGAAAAAGGTTTGAAGCTGGAACAAGCTACCATCGAAATGCTGGGTACTGCGGACAAGATCACTGTGTCTAAAGATAATACTACCATCGTTAACGGTGCCGGTGACAAACAAGCCATCAAAGAACGTTGCGAGCAGATCAAGGCTCAGATCGTTGCAACCAAGTCTGATTATGACAAGGAAAAATTGCAGGAACGTCTGGCTAAGCTCTCCGGTGGTGTAGCCGTACTGTACGTAGGCGCTGCTTCTGAAGTAGAAATGAAGGAAAAGAAAGACCGTGTAGATGATGCGCTTCGTGCCACTCGTGCCGCTATCGAAGAAGGTATCGTAGCCGGAGGTGGTGTAGCTTACATCCGTGCTATCGACGCTTTGGAAGGAATGAAGGGTGACAATGCCGACGAAACTACAGGTATCGACATCATCAAGCGTGCTATCGAAGAACCTTTGCGCCAGATTGTAGCCAACGCTGGTAAAGAAGGTGCAGTAGTTGTTCAGAAAGTGCGTGAAGGTAAAGGAGATTTCGGTTACAATGCTCGTACTGATGTTTATGAGAACTTGCATGCTGCCGGTGTAGTAGATCCTGCTAAGGTTACTCGTGTAGCTCTTGAAAACGCCGCTTCTATTGCCGGTATGTGTCTCACTACCGAATGTGTTATCGTAGAAAAGAAAGAAGATAAACCCGAAATGCCTATGGGCGCTCCCGGAATGGGAGGTATGGGCGGAATGATGTAATTCATCCGATTCTTAACTAAATATGCGAAAGCCGCTTCCTGCGTAAAACAAGGAAGCGGCTTTTTTGTTACAGATCAGTTTTAGGTCCAAGTGGAATGCTAGATTGATTATAATGATACAAAGTGCAGGTAAAGTGTTTCGTTTATGAATAGTATAAAATTACAAAAGTGTTACAAATCTAATTAAATAGTATATCTTTTGCTTGTTTCTTATGTTGTTATTAATAAAAATGATATCTTTACATCCTGTAGAGATAACCTAATCAATGAACTATTAACCTTTTTATTTTGAAGAAAAAATGAACAAAAACGAAATTGGACTCAATGCCGGAAAGGTTTGGCAGTTGCTTAGTGATAATGCCAAATGGAGTTATGCAGCATTGAAAAAGAAGTCCGGACTGAAGGACAAAGACTTAGGAGCCGCTCTCGGCTGGCTTGCTCGAGAGGACAAGATCGAGATGTACGAAGAAGAAGATTTTTACATCTCGTTGGGGGTAAACGTTTATATCGGATAAACAAGCAATAACCGATTGAAGCATCACTTTACTGACACAGGTTTCACAACATCGAAGGTTTTCGGGCGAGTTGTGAAATCTGTGTCTTTTTGTTTTCTCATGTTGCAGAATATTCTTTCCTTTGCATATCTTTTAGAACAACAAAATAAAAAAGCAATAATGAGAAGTTTTGCATCAGACAATAATTCGGGTGTGCATCCATTGGTGATGGAAGCATTGAACCGTGCCAATCAAGACCATGCGGTAGGATATGGTGATGATCCGTGGACAGAACAAGCTGTGATGAAAATCAAGGAGGTATTTACTCCCGATTGCGAACCCTTGTTTGTCTTCAATGGAACGGGTAGCAATGCGGTGGCTTTGCAACTTTGTACGCGTCCGTTCAATTCTATAATTTGTGCAGAAACTGCGCATATTTATGTCGATGAGTGTGGCTCTCCTGCCCGTATGACAGGTTGTCAGATTCGCCCGGTAGATACTCCGGACGGTAAATTGACACCCGACTTGATACGTCCTTATTTATGCCATTTCGGTGAGCAGCATCATTCTCAACCGGGTGCTATTTATATTTCCCAATGCACGGAGTTGGGCACAATTTATAAGCCCGGCGAACTGCGCGCTTTAACAGAGTTGGCTCATCAGCATGGCATGTATGTGCACATGGATGGTGCCCGTTTGGCAAATGCTTGTGCCGCATTGAATCTCAGCTTTAAAGAGTTGACGGTAGATTGTGGCATCGATATCCTTAGTTTTGGCGGAACGAAGAATGGGCTGATGTTAGGAGAGAGTGTAATCATCTTCAATCCCGCACTGAAGAAGGAGGCTTATTTTGTACGTAAGCAATCGGCACAACTTGCTTCAAAGTTGCGCTATCTGTCTTGCCAGTTCACTGCTTACCTGACGGATGAACTTTGGTTGAAAAATGCTACGCATGCCAATGCTATGGCACGGAAATTATATGAAGGATTGAAAAAGATCCAAGGCGTACAGTTTACACAAGCGATGGAAAGTAACCAGCTTTTTCTTACTATGCCTCGTCCGGTCATCGATAAACTTCTTAAAGATTACTTCTTCTACTTCTGGAATGAGGCTATCAATGAAATTCGTTTTGTGACATCTTTTGATACAACTGAAAAAGATATTGAGGAGCTGTTGCAAGCAGTCGGGAAAAATCTCTCGTGAAGTTGTGACGTTATTATAGAAAGAATAAAGCTCCTGACCTTCACAGGCCGGGAGCTTACTTCAAAACCTTCCCCTCTTGGGGGGAGAGAAAGGTTTACTGAAAACAAACCGATTGAATATTTACCTTAATACCTTTGAATGATAACCTTTAACTAACCTTTATATAATAATTGATTTGCGAGAAAATGTGAATCTATATTCCAACTGCTTCACGGAGTGGTACAAAACTATATCCTTTTCGTTTCAGCGTTTTTATCATTTTGTCTAAATAGCCGTTGTAAAACTTATCTATGCGCCGGTCGTCCGTGCCAAAGTGTATCAACATTAAGTGCCCGTTCAGTCCTTCTTTCTTTTCAACTTCCATGATTTTATCATAGATAAATTGGCTGCTGCGATATTTCGTTCCCATATCCGGAGTGGTGTAATCTGCATTGCTCATGGTGCCCGGAGTATAGTTTATAACCTGTATGCCCATGCTCTTTGCCCAGGCAGATATTTCTTTGTTGTAATATTCGTAAGGTGGAATATAGACGGGGGCATCTTTGTATTCGATGCCTGCCTTGCGCAGGGTTTCATAGCTTTTCAACATGTCCTGCTCGTACTCTTCACGGGTCACTAATAGAGAATCACGGTTTTCCCAAGGCATGTATAGTAAGTGCCCGTGGCTGTGGCTTCCTACAAAGTGCCCTTCATTGAGCAGGCGCTTTACTACTTGCGGGTAGAGTTCGTAAAATTCGCCTGTAAAGAAGAAACCGCCTTTGATGCCGTGTTTCTTCAGGGTAGTGATAATGGCGTCGGCGCCGTCGGCTTTGTCTGCGGCAGTAAATACGAGTGTTATTTGTTTTTTGGATGGGTCGGTACGTATAATTCCACCGTTTACATATACATTCTTGTCTTCTTTGATATTGCCTTGTTTCATACCTTCTTTTTGCATGGCAGAGAGGTAATAGGTCAGGCAGGCTGTTCCGTCCATTGTGGGTTCGTTGGTGGAATAGTCATGGATGGCATCATGGTAAACCATCAAGTCCGGTTGGAAGCGTTCGTAATCCTGACCGGGAGTACCGGGGATACCTGTCATATTGGCACCACGCAGGCTCTCGAAGATAGTGCGGTAGACCGGACCGTCCACCAAACCTCCGGTAGTATTGCCTACGCCTGCATTCAGCAGCGAGGAGTGGGGCTGTGAGGGATAGTCACCATAAAGTGGCAGCTCTACAATCATACTGGTTCCCCAAGGGTTACAGCCAAACATCCAGTCACGAAGGGCGGCTTCCATTTCTGCGTAAGTAAGGTCGCCTGTTATTTCACGGTACAGACGGCATTGGGTCAGCATGGCAGTAGTCAGATTATTGGAACACCAGGTATAGGGGATGCCGTGCAGGAATGGGCTTTCAACGGCTTTCTCGTAAGTACGGTCGATGCCCGTACGCATATTGCGGATGAATTCTTTACTAATTCGTTGATTTCCTGCTTTGGCAAGATGGTAATGCCCCATGTTCATAAAAGGATACCATTGATAGTGGCGTGCACTATCAGCCCCCATCCAAGGGGTAATAGGCTCACGCCGACCGTACTCGATAGCTTGGTCCATATATGTACGTTCGCCGGTGGTCTTGAACAGTTCCATAGCGGCGAGTTCCATATCATCCACCCAGTTGTCTTCTTCGTAAATGTATGGAGACATCACAGAAGCGGTCTGGCATGCTCCCGGTTTCTTCACACCTTCCTGATAGGCGGCATCGGCTTTAGCACCGATTACAGCGGCAAATTCGGGATAGAAGTCTTTCAATATTTTAGCGCCCAAAGCGAAGCACGATGCAAATTTTCCTGCGGTACTTGCTACACCTGTAGTTGCGTTCATAAATTTCCCACGTACCTGGGGCTCACCACTACAGAAGTAAACGGGGCGTCCTTTAGCCGGTCCGTAGCCATAGTCTACCTGATCTTTATTGGGCAGGCGCATACCGGCATGGTCACGGTCGTCGGCTATCTGATTATAGAGTTCACCGGGAGCGGGATTCATACGGTTCAGCCAGTCCAGTCCCCATTTTATTTCATCTATTATATCGGGAATGCCGTTTGCACCGGGGTGTCCGGCAGCATCGTAAGCGTCACCGAATGATGCGGGGTTTTCCTGATAGGCAAACATCATCTGGTAGATGGCATTGGCAGAGGTAGTTGTGTATTGCAGATAATCTGTTGCATCATGCCAACCTCCGCGTACATCAATGTGTTGACCGGTTTTGGTAGGATGATACACAATATAGCCGTCGTGTACATGACAACTGTCTTTTAGAAAAGGATTATAACCGCAACGTTGCTGACGCATGTAGTTCAGCAGAAAGTCCGCAGTTCCATTATATACATGTGTATTGATCGGGAAACGAGGAGAAACTGCTTTTCCGGCTTTTAGATAATAAGTGCCCGGCTCTGTAAAATCACTGAAATCAAGACGGTAAGTGCTCTTCATGCCTCCCATCTTACCGGTAGCCTTGGATGAATTAAAAGTACGTACTGTCTTTCCAGTGAAAGCATCGACTAACGTATAGGTATCCACACCGGTTCCTTCTTCGCTCATAAATACAGCAACTTTTATAGATTGGGGCAAATAACCGAGTTGATTAATTCTAATCCATTCATCCGCTTTACCTGGTAGGGTAATGAAAAGGAATATTAAAAATAGGAGCCAATTGTTACTTTTCATAAGAAGTGTTGCTGATATAAGGTTAGTGTCTGTTATTAAATGATTTAATTCGCTACAAATAAAGCAGTTTCTATCAATTTTAGGAGGATTTGCGATGAATAATTAGGTGATATTATATGTCGTTTACATTATTTTAGAGTAGGTTCGATGAATTAGCATTAGTATCTTCATTCTCCTCCTCCCCGGAGGAGGTGAATTTAGTTACTCTGCTAATACAACTCAAATTCATCGAACTCACATTATTTTAGTGAAATGGCGGTGTGAAATGCTGATGCTTTTTAATTATCGTTTACGTATTTTAATTCCTTATAAACCAAATTGGTGTGTTATTTGTTTTATGGTTATCAGAATACAAAACTTATAACTATGGCTTATATTGATTATTATCAAGTCCTTGGAGTAGACAAAAAGGCATCTCAGGCTGACATTAAGAAAGCGTACCGAAAGCTGGCGCGCAAGCATCATCCCGATTTGAATCCGAATGATCCTACGGCTAAGGATAAATTTCAGGCTATCAACGAAGCGAACGAAGTGTTGAGTGATCCTGAGAAACGAAAGAAATATGACGAATATGGCGAGCACTGGAAACATGCCGATGAGTTTGAAGCCCAAAAGCGTGCCCAACAGCAAGCGGGTGCGGGAGGTTTCGGCGGATATGGCGGAGCTGGTTTCGGTGGTTCGGGCGGCGGATTCGGCTCCGACGGAGGTGGATCGTATTGGTACTCCTCTGACGGACAAGAGTTCTCGGGCAGTAATTCGGGAGGATTCTCCGATTTCTTTGAGCAAATGTTCGGACATCGCACTCGTGGTGGAGGCGGTAGTAATGCAGGGTTCCGGGGACAAGACTTTCATGCGGATCTGAGTTTGTCGCTTCGTGATGCTGCGCAAACTCACAAGCAGATTTTGACGGTAAACGGTAAGAATGTGCGTATCACGATTCCCGCCGGCGTTGCAAACGGGCAAGTTATCAAACTGAAAGGTTATGGCAGTGAAGGTATCAATGGCGGTCCTGCGGGCGATTTGTACATTACCTTTGTCATTGCGGACGATCCAGTCTTCAAACGTATGGGGGATGATTTGTATGTGGATGTTTCTCTCGATCTTTATACTGCACTTTTAGGAGGCGAGCAGTTGGTAGATACGCTGAACGGTAAGGTGAAGTTGAAAGTGAAACCCGAAACTCAAAATGGAACAAAAGCTCGATTGAAGGGCAAGGGATTCCCTGTGTATAAGAAAGAAGGAGAATTTGGCGACCTCATTGTGACTTATACTGTGAAGCTGCCTGTGAACCTGACAAATGAGCAGAAAGAAATGTTCCGTAAAATTCAAAGTATGAACTAAAATGGGTAGCATTATGCAGAACGAATTAATCATAGTGAGTGAATATTGCAGCAAATGTCACATAGAACCGTCGTTTATAGATATGTTGCAGGAAGGTGGTCTGATAGATATTCAGATGGAAAATGGGGAGCGTTACTTGTTGTTCTCCGAATTGCCGAATGTGGAGCGTTACAGCCGTATGTATTATGATTTGTCTATTAATATGGAAGGAATAGATGCCATTCACCATTTGCTGGACCGGATGGAGGCGATGCAAAAGGAGATACATTCATTGCATAGCAGGCTGAGATTCTACGGTGCATTCGAATAGGGTAAATGTATAAAAAAACGTTTCATCTTGCCGGATGAAACGTTTTTTTATAAGAGGAGTTTATTGATTACTTGCTATAGTTTTCAAGTTCTTCCACTTTGAATTTGCGAATGAAGTTAAAGTGTTTCTCTACTTCTGATTCTGCATAATTCAAGTAAACAACTGCCGACTTGGCAAACATTTCGGGAGCCTTTGTTGCATCTTGGATCAAGAGGTGGGACATGATAATCGTTGCAGCCATTTCGTAGAGGCGGCGGGCAACGAAATCCAACAGTGCTTGATCGGCAGTTTCTTTCACTGCGTTGGTGCAAACATCGAATTTAGATGCCATCTCTTTTAAACGATCCATCAAAGGTTGCATTGCTTCACTGCAAGGAATTGCTTCGTACTCACGGATGGTTGCGATGTACGAACCGTTAGTTACATAACGGATTGCGGCTACGGTCTGCAACTGAGTTGTTCCTTCGTAGATGGAAGTAATACGTGCGTCACGGTAGATACGTTGACAAGCATATTCCAGCATGAAACCGGAACCACCGTGAATTTGAATACCGTCGTATGCGTTCTGGTTGCAATATTCAGAGTTCATACCTTTGGCAAGCGGAGTGAAGGAGTCAGCCAACTTTGCATATTTCTTCTGTTCCTGACGTTCCTCGGGGGTAAGCTTGCGATCACGGGCGATATCGTCCAATGCTTTGTAGATATCCACGTAACGTGAAGTTTGGTATAACAGGGCGCGACCGGCGTCGAGTTTGGCTTTCATGGTAGCCAGCATATCATATACTGCGGGGAACTCAATGATTGCTTTACCAAATTGTTTACGATCTTTGGCGTATGCCAGTGCTTCATTGTAAGCGGCTTGGCTCAAACCTACCGACTGAGCGGCGATACCCAGACGGGCACCATTCATCAACGCCATTACATATTTAATCAAACCGAGTTTGCGATCACCGCAAAGTTCTGCTTTTGCATTCTTATAAACAAGCTCGCAAGTAGGAGAACCGTGAATACCCAGTTTGTTTTCAATACGACGTACATTTACGCCACCTTCGCGTTTGTCATAGATGAACATAGATAGACCACGACCATCTTTAGTGCCTTCTTCCGAACGCGCCAGTACGAGGTGTAGGTCAGCGTCACCGTTGGTAATGAAACGTTTTACACCGTTCAGGCGCCAGCAGTTGTTGGCTTCGTCGTAAGTGGCTTTCAACATTACAGATTGCAAGTCAGAGCCGGCATCCGGTTCTGTCAAGTCCATAGACATGGTTTCGCCCTGACATACACGAGGGATGAAACGGCTGTGTTGGTCTTCGTTACCGAACTCATACAGTGTTTCGATACAATCTTGCAAAGACCAGATGTTACCGAAGCCAGCGTCAGCGGCAGCAACGATTTCGGCACACATGGTATACGGAGTAATGGGGAAGTTCAAACCACCAAAACGGCGAGGCATGGTCATACCGTTCAGCCCGGCTTTCACCATAGCGTCGAGGTTTTGTTTGGTACCGCTTGCGTATTCTACACGACCATTGGCACAGTGAGGACCTTCTTCGTCTACACCTTCAGCATTAGGAGCAATGATTTCACCTGTAATCTCACCGGTGATTTCAAGCACTTTATCGAAAGAATCCATTGCATCCGCATAGTCTTGCGGTGCATAGTCAAATTTGTATTTATCTTCGTAACCACGTTCTTTCAGTTCGCAGATACGTTCCATCATCGGGTTATCCAGATGAAATTTTAATTCGGGAACTTCAGTATAAAAGTTTGCCATATTCTTTTTATTTATTGGGGTATTTTGAAATATAGAGGCACTATATATTTAACTCGCTTTGCTTCTCCATCCTGATAGCCGGGTGACCATCGATAGACTTCTGCAATAGCTTTGAACGCTCGTATTGCTTCTTTGTCAATGTCATAGCTCACAGATTGAATTATTTCGGGGAGTTCCATACGGCCTTCCTCATTTAAAATGAACTGTATGATAACTCTTCCACCTGTTTTTCTTTTTAAAGCTCCTTCCGGGTATTGAATGACATTTGCTACCAACGTTATCAAATTTTCTATTCCACCAGGGAATGATGGATTTACTCTATAAGGTTGATGTGTAATCTCATTGCCATCTTTGTCGAAAAGCTTTCCGTCGGTACATTGGTTTTCTGAATAATATTCCTCTCTGCGGAGTTTTCCATCAGGATAATATTGCAGTAACTTTCCGTTTAAAGTCCCGTCTTTATAACTTTGAACAAGTTGGATTGATCCGTCAGGGTAATAGACCATGACTTGTCCTTCAATACGATTGTCTTTATATACCTCTACCAGACTGTCCTTACCGTTTGCATAAATTACTGTATGCAAACCTTCTCGTATTCTCTTATTTGGAGTATTTCCATATTTCGAGAAATGCCAAACGTCTTTCTTCTGTCCATTCAAAGTAAATTCTTCTACTTTGATATGTTTCTTATCTTCTTTGGAAATAAGAGCATATTTGATTGCCTGAGTAGAATCGTTAGTCCATTTATAGTTATTGTCTAACCAAATCTTCTCTTGTGCAAATGCAGAAGCAGTACTAGAAAGAAAAAAGAGTGTAAGAATCAATCCTTTCATGATTACCACGATTATTACTTACTATTTTGTTTATAGTATTTAATCATCTTCGGAAGTACCTCTTCTATCGTACCATTGATAACATAGTCGGCAATTGTATTGATAGGAGCGTTTTCGTCATTGTTTACGGAGATGATAATACCGCTTTCCTGCATACCGGCGATGTGTTGGATTTGTCCGCTGATACCGCAAGCGATATACAATTTAGGACGAACCGTAACACCGGTCTGACCGATCTGGCGGTCGTGGTCGGCATAACCTGCATCCACGGCAGCACGGCTGGCACCCACTTCGGCATGAAGTTCCTTAGCCAAGTCGAACAACAGGTTGAAGTTCTCGCGGCTTCCCATACCGTAGCCACCGGCAATCACGATAGGAGAACCTTTCAGGTTGTGTTTTGCCTTTTCTACATGGCGGTCGATCACCTTTACTACATAGTCCGTTTCGGGAACGTACTTGGCAACGTCATGGTTGATGACTTCACCTTTATAGTTAGCATCAAGAATTTCTTTCTTCATTACGCCCTCACGTACAGTCGCCATTTGCGGACGATGTTCGGGGTTCACAATCGTTGCAACGATGTTACCGCCGAAAGCAGGACGAATCTGATATAACAGATTTTCATACGTCTTTCCTTCTTTCTTATCTTCGTGCTCGCCGATTTCAAGAGACGTACAGTCGGCAGTCAGTCCGCTAGTCAGTGCAGAAGAAACACGCGGACCGAGGTCACGACCGATAACGGTAGCACCCATCAGGCAGATTTGCGGTTGTTCTTCTTTGAAGAGGTTGATGAGAACTGAAGAGTGGGGGAGTGAAGTATAAGGGAACAAGCCCGGAGCATCGAAGATATGTAGTTTGTCTACTCCGAAAGGCAATACTTGCTTTTCAATACCTGCCAGATTGCTTCCGGCAGCAACAGCTTCCAGTTGGCAGCCCAACTGATTAGCCAATTTACGACCTTTGGTCAAGAGTTCGAGACTGACATCGGCCACTGTAGTGCCTTCAATCTCTAAATATACAAATACATTATTCATATTGGTTTCTTTTTAGGTGACGAGGAATTAGGTGACGAGTTGACGAGGGTGAATGCCTTGTAACTTGTTTCCTTGTTACCTCGTTAACTTTTACCCAATCGTATGATTGGCAAGCAGTTCAACAATCAAATCTTCTACATCTCGGTCGCTGCCTGTGAGCGTTTTGCTTTCTTTTGCTTGGAACGAAATGTTCTGAATGGCTTTTACCTTTGTCGGCGAACCGCTCAGACCACATTGTGCAAGATCGCCGTTTACGTCGGCTACGCTCCACTCGGTGATGTTCAGATAGGGATATTTCTCATAAAGTGCTGCGTATGCCAGTTCTCCGCCTTCTTTAGTGATGGCGGCTTTTTCTTGCGCACCGAGGGCACGTTTGTACTTCTGTACCAATTTGGCGTTGCGCGGACGGCAAGGAGCCGCACTTCCGTTTACAGTAATCACGATGGGCAGGGGAGCTTCTACAGTTTCCACACCACCGTCAATGTGTCGTTTCACGATAATCTTCTTGGCAGCTTTGTCTACACTCAGAATTTCTTCGGCGTAAGTAACTTGTGTTAATCCCAGTTTTTCTGCAACCTGAGGGCCTACCTGTGCTGTATCACCATCGATAGCCTGACGACCGCCTACGATCACATCGCAATCGCCGATCTTTTTGATGGCGGTAGCAATGGCATACGAAGTGGCCAGGGTATCTGCACCGGCAAAAGCGCGGTCAGTCAGCAGATAGCCGTTGTCGGCACCACGGAACATTCCTTCACGAATAACTTCGGCTGCACGACCCGGTCCCATAGTCAAAATGGTTACGGTGGAGCCCGGATGTTCATCTTTCAACCGGAGAGCTTGCTCAAGAGCATTCAGGTCTTCGGGGTTGAAGATGGCAGGGAGCGCCGCACGGTTGATAGTTCCGTCGGCTTTCATGGCATCTTTCCCAACGTTGCGTGTGTCGGGAACTTGTTTTGCCAATACAACAATTTTTAAACTCATGCTATTAATTATTAGTATTAGTATTTCTACGTATGTCAGTGCCGGGAATTAGAGTAGTAGAGTCCTGCTACTGAATTATCCGGTTAACTTGATTATCAGCGTGCAAATTTACGGAAAGTGTTGGTTCTGACAAGAAAAAGGAGCGAAAAATGCACAACTAGGCGACTTTTGCGCAAAAGAAGGGGGGTGGATGGTTCCTGAAATGTGGCTGCATCCTAAAGTAATATTATTTACAGAAAACGGGTCTTAAATACTGTGCTATACATTTAGGGTACCTCAGTCGTATACTTAGGGTATCTCTGTATACGACTGAGGTACCCTAAGTATACGACTGAGTTAGGACTACCTGTATATGTTCATAACCAGATAGTTATGATTTATCGCTTAATTGGTCTGAATTTTGGACAATTATAGGCTTATATGATTAGTGATTCGCTTGTAAAAGTCGCCAACCACTAATCACTAATCTCTTATTTTATTCCGATCTTCTTAGCAATATCGGCAGGTATTGCATCCTTATGTACCAGAATATTGATAGTCTTGTAGGCAACAAATGCATTGGAAGCATACCAAGTACCTTTGTATTTGTTATTGGTTCCCCAAGAATTTTTCACCATAAAGTAAGGCTTGCCGTTTTGATCTTTGGCGATTCCGTAGATAAGCATTCCATGGTCATCTCCTGTTTGCCAATTATCAAATCCTTCCTGACGCAATTCTTGTGTAACATTGATTTCAGGCAGAGGCTTTGAAGTCAATTCTTTGCGCTTGTCTTCTTCTTTCATTCCTGTCCAGCGAGCCATGTCCGAACCTGTAAGTTCAGCACCACGAACTGCGTCGGGTACCACTGCGATACCGTCACGAGTAAATCCTTGTTCGCTTACATCAGTTCCCCAAGCTACCGTATAACCATTGTTTACAGCATTTCCAATAACAGCCATGAATTCATCCAACGGCAGATTCCACGATTGTTCGTTACGCCAGTTGTCGGGCACTTCAACATTAGCTTTGCTATAGAAAGGATGATGAGTGAAAGAAGTCAACGATACATAATCGTCCGGGTTCAAACCAAGCGATGCTGCAAATGTTTGCGGAGTATATTCATTACCTTTATAAGTGAATTTCTCCGGACATTGACCAAGGTAGGTATCATAGATGGCGGAAAGCCCTTTTTTCCATACCGGGGTCAGTTTAGTCAGTCTGCCTTTGGCAATCGCATCGGTGTAGGCTCCGGCAACAGCATCCAATTCGTTGTGTACGGGCAATGTGTCACCATACATGATGCCCGGCATGGCTTCTTGTGGAACCATTCCATAGTTCTTGAGGCAATAGATAACATCGTAAGCGCTTCCACCGGGAGAGAAAGAACTGTCACCGTGGTAACGCACATAGTTTTGTGCACGGTCTATCATCGTTTTGTGTACAACGAACATTTCAGAAAGGTCATACTCACCCTTGCCCATACGCAGTAACTCGCTTTCCAGGAAACCGATGGTTGAGAAGCTCCAGCACGTACTGGAACGGTTTTGGTTCTTAACAGAAGAGATCGGATTGGCTTTTACGGTTGTAAAAACGAAGCCTTGTTCTTGTTTTGCTTTATCCTTAGCTTTGTCTTTTGCTCCGGCGTTGAGGCTTAACAAGCCAAGAGCTGCAATAAGAATTAAATTTTTCATCATGATAAAAGTGTTATTAATTTATAGTTGTAACCGCAAATATAGATAG
>JAEXAJ010000191.1 GCA_023458215.1 Bacteroidota bacterium | reverse complement strand
ACGCAGGTAAAAGCACTGTCTTTGAATTTAATGAGGCTAAAACAAAATACGCGCAAAGTCTAGCGGAACAGGCACAGGCCAAATATGATTTTATCTTCCGTACGAAGATTCTAGATTTCTATAATGGTAACCCTATCCGTTTATAAACGTTAATTAATACTTCATTTTTTTCATTATACACACAAAGTTTAAGGGAAGATATCCTTTATGGACATCTTCCCTTTCAGCATCCATTAAGGCATTTAGTCTGCACAGAACTATGTTTAACAGCATAATTAACAGATAGATAGCTAAGACTAAAAACCCTCCTGCCAGCTATCATAATGCAACAAGATCCCCAGTACAACTAAATTGAATTTGACAATATCAATCAATATTATATTAGTTTTAGAATGTTTTATAACAGTTTGCTTTTTTATAATAAAAATTAGTATATTTGCGGCTGTGATTTTCAGGAGTCTTGGTGTGTACATTTTTTTGATAAGTATTTTAACTGTAGTTCTGTGCAAACTATGGTCTCTTGAAAAAATAATGTGTGTCTAATTAACAAACAAATTCATTCTATGAAGCACAAATTAACGCTTGTACTACTCTCATTCTTTCTGGGAATACAGTGCATGGTCGCCCAACAAATGAAGGTGACGGGTGTAGTGATCAATGAAGACGACGGAGAACCTGTTATCGGCGCATCCATCGTAGTAAAAGGAACCACTGTTGGTACCATCACGGATCTTGATGGTAAATTCGAATTGGAAGCAGACAAGAACGCTAAGTTAGTTGTTTCTTATGTTGGCTTGAAGACATTAGAAACCACCGCTCAAGCAAACATGAGAGTCGTTCTATCCTCTGATGCCCAAGAACTTGACGATGTCATTGTTGTAGCTTATGGTACCGCTAAGAAATCGTCTTTCACGGGTTCCGCGGGTGTTGTTGGAACAAAAGACCTTGATATGCGTCCATTAACAAACGCAACCGCAGCTTTGGAAGGTAACGTATCTGGTGTACAAGTTGGTACTGGTAGCGGACGTCCGGGTGATTCCCCAAATATCCGTATCAGAGGATTCGGTTCAATTAATGCATCAAACGCTCCTCTTTATGTTGTAGACGGGTCTATTTATAATGGAGAGATCGCTGATATCAACCCGAACGATATTGAATCAATGTCTATCTTAAAAGATGCAGCCTCAACTTCTCTTTATGGTTCTAGCGCTGGTAATGGTGTTGTATTAATTACAACCAAAAAAGCAAAAAATGATGATACTCAAGTTACATTCAGTACTTCTCAAGGTATCTCTTCTCGTGCAATCAAGGAATATAACCGTGTAGGTGTATGGGACTATTACCCTTTGCAGTGGGAGATGCTTCGTAACCAGTATATCTCCGCAAATGGCATGTCCGCAACAGATGCGGCAACAGAAGCTTCTGCCAAAATTTATAACCAATTAATGTATAACCCATACCGAGGGGTTGCTAATGATCAAATCGTGGGGACGGACGGAAAATTAAATCCTGCAGCTACCCAATTGTTATGGGGAGATGATATGGACTGGAATGACGCGATGGAACGTACAGGCTATCGTGGAGAATATAATTTGTCTTATTCCACCAAAGGAAAGAAAAGCGATACTTATGTTTCATTAGGCTATTTAAATGATAACGGTTATGTGATCAAATCCGATTTCGAGCGTTACTCTGCCCGTGCGAATGTAAATGTGTATCCCGTGAAATGGTTTAAGACAGGTTTAAACATTTCTGCCAGCCGTTCTCAATCTCAAGTAGCCAACACAAAAGATAATTCAGGAGGTTATTCAAACCATTTTATGTTTGCTCGTACAATCGGCCCGATCTACCCGATCCACAAACATGATCCGGAAACAGGTGCTTATATCTTGGATAACCTAGGACAGCAGCAATATGACTATGATGGTGTACGCGCAGGTTCCGCTTATTCGGGCCGCCACGTAGTAGCAGAGACATTATGGAACAACGATGAGTTTGTACGTGACGTAATGAACGCACGTGCTTATATGGATTTTAATTTGTACGAAGGGCTGAAAGTTACATTAAACGGAGGTTTGGAAACTTCCAACAACCGTAATTCCGGCTATGATAATAAATTAGTAGGTGACGGTTCTCCGAGTGGACGTTTCAACCTTGAAAATACCCGCCGGACAACAACAACTTTCAACCAATTGATAAACTATAATAAGAAATTCGGAGATCACAACTTTGATGTATTATTAGGTCATGAAAGTTTCGCTTACAAATACCAATATAACTACACAATGAGACAAGGTCAAGTTATGGATGGGCTGATGGAGCTGGGAAACTTTACAACAATAAATTCTGCCTACTCTTATACGGACGAATACAAAAAAGAAGGTTATTTTGCCCGTATCAACTATGACTTCATGGATAAATATTATGTATCAGCCTCCTACCGCCGTGATGGTAGCTCACGCTTCCACAAAGATAACCGTTGGGGTAACTTCTGGTCTTTCGGAGCCTCTTGGCGTATAGACCAAGAGAGCTTCATGGAGTCGTTGACTTGGATCAACAGTTTGAAGTTAAGAGGTTCTTATGGACAAACCGGTAACGACCAAGTATTAACAACCAGTGGACTAACAAACTATTATCCATATCAGACTTTATATGACATGAACCGCAATAACGCATTGGAAGCAGGTGTGTTATTCAACTCTTTTGGAAACACCGATTTGCAATGGGAGACTCAGGTTTCTTCTGACGTGGCAATCGAATTTGGACTGTTCGATCGTTTGACAGGTAGCGTTGAGTATTTCAACAAACAATCCAAAGACCTGTTGTTCAACGTGCCTCTACCTCTTTCTTCTGGAGCGGTAGACTATAAAGGAACCGCATCTATCTGGAAAAACATTGGTAAAGTAAATAATAGTGGTGTAGAAATCTCCTTGGATTACCGTATCTTAAAAAATGCGGATTGGACATGGAACTTCGGTGTAAACGCCACATTCATTAAGAACAAGGTGAAGAGTTTACCACAAAAAGAAATTATTGACGGAACAAAGAAAATCATGGTAGGCAAGTCTATCTACGAATTCTGGTTAAAGGAATATGTAGGTGTAGACCCTCAAGATGGAGCTGCTCTTTATCGTTTCGACGATACTGTAGATGAGAACGGAAACGTGGCACAAATCTGGGATGACACAGATTGTCGTACCGTAAACGGAGAGAAAGTGACAACGAACCAAGAAAAAGCAAAATACCATTATGCAGGTAGTGCAATTCCTAAAGTATATGGAGGTTTCAATACAAGCGTAAAATTCAAAGATTTTGAGTTATCCGCCGTATTCTCTTACGCATTAGGAGGAAAGGTTTATAACTCTAGCTATTTATCTCTTATGAGTGTAAACAAATATGGAGCGGCTATGCATACAGATATCTACGATCGTTGGCAAAAACCGGGAGATATAACGAATGTTCCTCGTCTAGACGGCAGTGAGTCCGCTAATTTCAATGCACAGTCAGACCGTTGGTTGATGAGTTCTGATTATCTAAGCATGAAATCTTTAACTTTCGCATATACGTTACCAAAGGCCTTCCTTTCTAAGTTCGCTATAAAGAACGCACGTGTATCATTAAGTGGCGAGAATTTATTCCTGCTTACTTCCATGAAAGGTATGGATCCACAACAACAGTTCAGCGGTATCACGAACAATGCTCATATCCCAGCTCGTTCATTTACATTCGGACTGAATTTCACATTTTAATTCATCATTATATTAAACATTGATTACAATGAAAAGATTCAAATATACAATTCTAGCCTTATGTGTTGCAGGCCTGACAGCTTGTTCCGATACATTCATGGAAACAAATCCAACCGACCAGATTGGCGAAACAACAGTCGCTTCATCTTTGGAAAACCTATACATTGCTTTAAACGGAACACATCGAGCCATGGTTAAGCAATACTTATCTTCACAAGGTTGTGGTGGCGAACCTTCTTGGGACATCGATCGAGATGTATTAGGAGAAGATTTGGTACACCCAACTGCCGGTAACACTTGGTTTTTAAAAACTCTTCAATGGGTAGATCATCGAGATTCAAAATCGACATTGACTAAGTTTGGCTTCTTCTTCTATTACAAATTAATATTGAACAGTAACTTACTTCTTAATAATGTAGATGCGGTGGATCGTACGGATGAGAATTTATACTCCGGTGTAAAAGGGGAGGCACTTTGCTTCCGTGCGTTTGGTCATTTTCAACTAGTACAGCTCTACGCAGAACGTTATAAAGCAGGAGGTGGCAATACACAATTGGGCATACCTTATCGTAAGACTCCGGAAACAGGAGAAATCGCTCGTAATACAGTAGAGGAATGCTATCAATATATTAACGAAGATCTAGATGCCGCTATTGAGTTATTGAAGAACTACGAGGCAAAAGAAGTTACTCACTTTTCTTTGAAAGTGGCTTATGGTTTAAAGGCTCGTGTTTTACTAGCGCAGCAAAATTATGCAGAAGCCGCAAAATACGCGGATTTGGCAATACAGACCGCTGAGAAAGAAGGCCATAAGTTGATGAATGGTAAAGAAGAATTAATGGGAGGATTCGCATCCATGCTGACAGAGAATAAGGAGGCTATATGGGCAGCCAATACGCAGGATGACCAAACAATCTATTTTTATTCTTATTATGCATATATGTCTTGGAATTTCAACGCGTCTGCAATACGTGCCGTCCCCAGATGTGTAAACTCGGCTTTGTATGATAAAATATCAAATACAGATATCCGCAAGCAATGGTGGGATCCAACAGGTAAAGCGGAAGTTCCGGCTAGCAATTTCAAACGTTTCCCGTATCAGAATCGTAAATTCACTGCCAAATCTTCTTCTAATGCGGTTGGAGACTTTCCTTTCATGCGCTTAGCTGAGCTATACTTAATGAAAGCAGAGGCATTAGCTCGTAACAATCAACTTCAAGAAGCGCAAAAAACGTTGACGGCATTTGCCTTGACTCGTGATCCTGAATACAAAGAAACGAGCAAAACAGCAGTCGAATTAGCAGAAGAGATCATGATTCAACGTCGTATTGAGTTGTGGGGAGAAGGATTCCGATTCACAGATTTAAAACGTTTAAACTTACCGTTGGATAGAAATAACACTAATCACGATAAGGGTATCTCAATAAAGATGCACGTAGACGCAGGTTCTCCTGAATGGCAATTCAAGATTCCAGATGACGAAATGAACGCAAACAGTCTTATGACTCAAAATAGATAATCACTCTATTTCTTACTAATTATATCAAAAAATCCCCGTCTATACCCCTAACCGGTTTAGGCGGGGATTTTTTAAGATCTAAAAGAAGTTATTCCAAATCATTAAAATAAATTCAAGTGATTAAATCCATGAAAACAAACTATCTATTCTCCGCCTTACTATCCTTGGCTCTAGCCAGCCCGGGAATGGCACAAGAGACCAATTACCAAAGGCCTCCAGCCGTAATAGAAGAAGTGGCCTTGGCCAAGCTTTCTCCTATCATCCGAATTAGTGATAACAATCAGTGGGCACTCCAGTTAGAGCGTTCCCCGTACCGGTCTATCGCCAAGCTTGCGCAACCGGAGCTTAAATTAGCGGGAATGCGTATCAGTCCCGAAACATTCAATACGAGCCGGCAAGCCGAATATACGGG
>JAEXAJ010000190.1 GCA_023458215.1 Bacteroidota bacterium | reverse complement strand
TGCCTCGTTCTTATTTTGCCGGACTGAAAATTAGTTATTGAGAGAAAACGGGGGAAATACTTTTTTTCTGAGCAGTTATGAGCTAAATGTGATAAAGTGATTGGGTGATAAAGTGATAGTGGGATAACACTCTGTGGCACATAGCGCAGCTACCTTATCACCTTATCACTTTATTACCCTATCACCATTTTTGCTTCATGTCAAAAAGCATTATGAAAATCATTAACCCTCTGATCTAATTCCGTGTCTCGCAATTTTGCATTACCTTTGTAGGCATAAAACAGTTCAGAGTATGGAATTACCCGTATCATTTACCGACTATACCCGTACCCTTTTGGGCATTGACGAATATAATAAACTGGCTGATGCCCTAACAGGAGAGCAGCCCATTAGTATCAGACTGAATGAAGATAAGTTACCGGATGCTTCATGCAGTCTTTTTCGTGCCTCTAACGAAGCAGTCCCTTGGTCTTCTGTGGGTTTCTATCTCCGTAATCGTCTGACATTTACGTTTGATCCTTTGTTTCATGCCGGCTGCTATTATGTGCAGGAGGCTGCTTCGATGTTTGTGGAACAAGCTTTGAAACAATACGTTGCAGATGAACCTATAGCGATGCTCGATCTCTGTGCGGCTCCCGGTGGAAAGTCGACTCATGCCCGTAGTGTGTTGCCTAAAAATAGCCTGTTGGTTGCTAATGAAGTAATTCGTAATCGTTCGCAGATATTGGCTGAGAATCTTACGAAGTGGGGACATCCCGGAGTGGTAGTAACCAACAATGATCCGGCCGACTTTGCTTTATTGGATAACTTCTTCGATGTAATATTGACTGATGTACCATGCTCCGGTGAAGGTATGTTTCGTAAAGATCCGGTTGCTGTAAGTGAGTGGAGTCCGGAGAACGTAGAAATCTGTTGGCAGCGCCAGCGGCGTATTATCGCTGATATTTGGCCTTCACTGAAGCCGGGAGGAATACTTATTTATAGTACTTGCACTTATAATACGAAAGAAGATGAAGAAAATATCCATTGGATGCGGGATGAATTTGGTGCGGAAGTGCTTCCGTTAGCTATTCAGGATAGCTGGAATATAACCGGGAATCTGTTATCCGGCGAAGATTTCCCTGTATATCGTTTCCTGCCGCACAAGACAAAAGGAGAGGGCTTCTTTCTTGCAGTTATTCGCAAACCGGGTATGAGCATCCAAAATGCCGAGGCCGAGTGTTCATATTCCCAGGGAAAAGCATTTGAAATGCCCGGGATAAGAAATGAAAACTCCAGGGAAAAAGGACGAAAATCTCAGGGAAAAGGGACGAGAACTCCGGGGCTTTCTAAGGAACAACTCTCCCTGCTGCGTGAGTGGCTTCTTACTCCCGATAATTATGAATTTATTTTGAATGGAAATGTTGTCAGCGCCTTCCCGAAATCTCATCTTTCAGAATTGGCTGCTTTGCAATCATCACTTCGTATTGTGCAGGCGGGCGTGAATCTGGCAGAATTGAAAGGAAAAGATTGGTTGCCCAATCATGCTCTTGCTATGAGTCGGACATTGAATCCGGATATCTTTGCACGTGAGGAAATCGATTACGATCAAGCCATTGCTTATTTGCGAAAGGAGGCTATCGCTTTATCAGTGGATGCTCCTCGTGGAATAGTATTGCTTACTTACAAGAATACACCTCTTGGTTTTGTCAAGAACATAGGTAATCGTGCCAATAATCTTTATCCGCAAGAGTGGCGTATTCGTAGTGGATATTTGCCGGAAGAAATTTTAGAACTTTGTTTATAAAAGCATGCAGTATTCCCTAAGTGTAAGCATTTCTATTATATAACCATAATATAAACTAATACTATTGCTTATGCTAAAGAAAACGATTGCTGCTTTAAGCCTACTTAGTATTCTTGCAGCTTGCCAAAGTGACGGAGATTCTCAGAAACCTAAGCCTCGTAAAGATATTATTCTTACACGTACAGAACAGCAGATCACAAATTCGGGAACGGATTTTGCTTTCCGCTTTTTCACTCAGGTGTGTGCATCTGAAACTAAGAAACCTAATTTGTTTGTTTCTCCGTTGAGTGCATCATTTTGCCTGTCTATGATTGCTAATGGAGCATCTGGCAATACCTTAGCCGAAATGAAAAGTACTTTGGGTTTCACTGATTATTCATTGGAAGATATGAATAACTATAATCAAAAGCTTGCAACTGCTTTGCTCGATTTAGATAATACTACCCGGATAGGAATAGCTAATTCTATCTGGCTAAAGCAAGGTTTTAGTGTATACGATGATTTCCTGAATGTGAATAAGAGGATGTACGATGCCCGTGTACAAGAGTTGGACTTTGCATCTCCTAAAGCAATAGATATTATTAATCAGTGGTGTATCGAGAAAACTAACAATTGCATTAAAGAAGTGATTCAGGAGATTCCGGAAGAAGTTCGCATGTACCTGTTAAATGCTCTTTATTTTAAAGGTATTTGGAAGAATCAATTCAAAAAATCAGATACCAAACAAGAAGTCTTCAATAATGCAGATGGTAGTAAGTCTGAAGTTCCTATGATGAACTTATCAATGAAATCTTTTAATTATATTCAAAACGATTTTTTCTCAATAGCTGAGCTTCCTTATGGAAATGAAGCATTTAGTATGGTAGTCTTTTTGCCTGCCGAGAACAAGACTTTGGATGAAAGCTTGCCGAAGTTGACTTATGAAAATTGGAATGAATGGAATGGAAAGTTATTCTCAAATGTACTGAATGTCAAGTTACCCCGTTTTGAATTGAAGTATGATAAGGATTTAATAACTGATATGATAGAATTAGGAATGAAAGATGCTTTCACGGATGCAGCTGACTTCTCAAAAATGTCTGCGTTTGACTTATCTATTGGAATCTTAAGCCAGTTTACTTTTGTAAATGTGAATGAAGAAGGTACAGAAGCGGCGGCTGTTACAGTTGGTGGAATGGTAGAAACAAGTGCCGGACCTTCCAGTTCCTATAATTTCTATGTTGATCGTCCATTTGTGTTTATGATAAAAGAAAAAAGTACAGGAGCTATCTTGTTTATGGGTAAAGTGACGAAGCTGTAAACATTAGTACGATGTAAAAAGAGGATAAGGGGTTGTTTGTACATTGGCAAACAACCCCTTATTCTTTTTATTATAGTCTACTTTTGTATATCTGCGCCATCGCCTTCTGGTATTGATTTTCCAATTGCAGCAGGTTTGCTTTGCTTTGATAAACCACCGATACCTCGACAAAATACTCAATCATGCTGATTTGTCCTCCTACAAGGGCTTGCTTCAATAAAGCAAGGTCTTGTTGTTGCTGAAAAGTACGCGCATATTCTTCCATAGAAGTATGCAGATTACGGGCTTCTTCATAAAGTTGCCATAAGCCGGAACTGGCTTGTAGTGCAGCATTCTCTTTCTGATAATCTATATTGAGTGCTTGCGATTTGGCTATCTTTACTTTATTACGATTCTCGAATATCGGGAAAGAAAAGCCCACTACAACACCATTCAAAGGATGTCCGCTTTCTGTATTACGACGGTAACCTAATTCCAGTTTTGGCAGCCAACCTTGCTTGCTTGCAGATATCTGCTTGCGGGCAGCTTCACTTTCACTGTTGAATGATTGCAAAGTAGCATCGGAAGCCAGTAGCTCGTCGCTGACTTGTTGGAAATCTGTAGGCAACGGAACCACCGGATAATCCATCGAACCGATTGCTTCGGCGGTAGGACGGTTACCAATCGATAAAGGTTGATTGCCATTTAATGCTGTGAGTTCCTTCAACTTATTGTTCAAAGCCGTTTCGTTCATGCGAGCTTCTGTGCGTACATTCAGCAACTCTAAATTGATCTTATTCGTTTCCAACACATTGGCATCACCTGTAGCCAAACGTTTGGCATACATGGCAGAAAGGTCTTCGGCATTCTTCAAACGTTCGCTGAGTAAAGTTTGCTGGCGTTGCAACATGATGATATCCAAGCAGATTTCTTTAGCTTGAAGTAGAATCTGTTGGCGAAAAGCGGTTGCTTGTGCGTCAAGCGCTCCCGTCTTGAAGCGGTTCATCTTTCCACGGGTTGCATAGAGAGTAGGGAAGTCAAAACTCTGTGAAACGATCAATTCACCTACGGTTTCATTACTATTCTTTGAATCCCAAAGGTGGGCGTAAGATAAAGTAGGGTCAGGCAGATTATTCACCGTTTTGTTTTCCAACTTCTGCGAAGAGATGAGCTGGGAATTGGCTTTCAGCTCTTTATTATTCATCTCAATCTGCTGAAGTACGTCATCAATACTCCCATCCTGCCCCTCTCCAAAAGAGAGGGAAAAAGGAAGGATACAGGCTATAAATGTGACTAATATAATCTTTTTCATATATAAATATTCTGAATTAGTGAGTAAATTTACTCCTTCTCCTCCATAGAGGGTTTAGGAGAGGCTTTCATCATCAGATAAACAATCGGAATGATGAAACCGTTCAGGAATGTAGAGGTTAAAAGCCCACCCAAAATAACCTTTGCCATGGGACTCTGTATCTCGTTTCCGGGCAGGGTACCGCTCAAAGCAAGAGGGATTAATGCCAATGCCGATGATAAAGCAGTCATCAGGATGGGGTTCAGACGATCCATCGAACCGCGGATTACACTGTCGTACACACTATAACCTTCTTCTTGTTGCAGATGGTTGTAATGGCTGATAAGCAACATACCGTTTCGGGTAGCTATACCGAACAATGATATGAAACCGATAATAGCCGGAATGCTGACCTCTCCGGTCGTGATAAGCAGTGCAAATACACCACCAATCAATGCCAATGGCAGGTTGATGAGGATGATAGCGCTTTCCTTCACGCTACGGAATTCGTGATAGAGTAGCAGGAAGATAACTACAATAGACATGAATGAAGTCAATGCCAACGTACGGCTGGCTGCCTGCTCGCTTTCAAACTGACCGCCATATTCGATGTGATAACCTTCCGGTAGCTTGATTTCCTGATCCACCCGGTCTTGAATATCGTTGACTACGCTTCGCAAGTCACGATCGGCTACGTTGGCAGAAATCACAATCTTGCGCTTTACATTCTCGCGGCTGATGGTATTCGGTCCCATCGCCGAGCGAACCTCCGCTACGTAGTTCAAAGGAACTTTCTGCCCGTCGTTCGTATCGATCATAAGGTTGCGAATCTTTTCCATTTCATCACGAAGATCGTCTTTCACACGTACAGTCAGGTCAAAACTCTTACCTTTTTCGTAAACCTGCGAAACGGCTTCACCCGCCAGGCAGACATTGACGAACTCAGAAAACTCGGGCAATGAGATACCATACTTGGCAAGCATCTCGCGTTTGGGAGATATAATGAGCTGCGGACGTTCTATCTGTTGCTCTACATTCAGGTCGGCAATGCCGGGAATGTCCTGAATAGCACCTTTTATTTCGTTGCCTAATGTAAACATACGGTTCAGATCGTCGCCAAACAACTTGATAGCGATGTTTGCTTTCGTACCGGATAGCATAGCATCGATACGGTGGCTGATAGGTTGTCCGATTTCAATATTGGCTCCTATAATTGTACCTAGCTTTTCACGTACTTCAGCCAACATCTCGCTGCGTGAACGGTCTTTCAATTCAAACGGAGCCTCTATTTCAGAAACATTTACGCCCAATGCATGCTCGTCCAGCTCGGCACGTCCCGTTTTACGGGCAACGGTTTGTATTTCGGGAATTGTAAGAAGTAATTCCTCGGCACGATGTCCCATCTTGTCACTTTCTTCCAATGAGATACCCGGAAGCGAAGAGATATTGATGGTAAACGATCCTTCGTTAAATGGCGGAAGGAACGAACGCCCCAATGTAAAGAAGCAAATAAGTGCAACGACAAATAATCCGATGGTACCTCCTAGCACACTTTTCTTGTGCCCCAAAACGAAAGTCAGTGCGGTAGAATACCATTCTTTCATTTTGCGGGCTACCACAGAATCACCGTTCGAATTTTTCTCTTTGATCTTTTCTTTTCCTAATAAGTAAGAGCAAAGCACAGGAGTTACTGTCAATGCAACGATAGTCGAAGCAGCTAATGCAACAATAAAGGCAATACCCAGGGGTACCAGCATTCTACCCTCCATACCGCTCAGGAAGAACAACGGAACAAAGCTTACAATAATAATAAGCGTAGAGTTCAGGATAGGCATACGTACCTCTTTCGAGGCATTGAATACTACATCCAATACTTTAAGCCGTTCTTCGGCTGGTTTCAGACGGTTTTCCCTCAAGCGTTTGTAAACGTTCTCAACGTCGACAATGGCATCGTCTACCAGCGAACCGATAGCAATTGCCATACCTCCAAGACTCATCGTGTTGATGGTGAAACCCATATAATGGAGTGCCAGCAAGGAAGCAATCAGTGACAAAGGCAGTGTCACCAATGAAATCACAGTCGTGCGAACATTGGCAAGGAACAGGAAGAGAACAATAACTACAAAAATACCTCCTTCGAGAAGTGACTTTTGAACATTACCGATAGAACTCTCAATGAACCGGCTTTGGCGGAAGATGTCTGTCGATATTTTTACATCGGGTGGCAAGTTCTTTTGTAAGTCTTTTAACGAAGCTTCCAGTTTATCGGTCAGTTCCAGGGTACTTGTAGAAGGTTGCTTGGTAACTGTCATCAGCACGGCAGCTTTCCCTCGTACCGAAGCCGTACCCAACTTAGGCAGTTTTGCACCTATTTGAACGTCTGCAATATCTTCCAGAAGTATGGGAGCACCCGATGCTCCGTTGCCACGTATCACAGCTTTGGCTATCTGATCTATTTTGTCGGTAGATAGCACTCCGCGCACAATATATTCGTTGCCATATTCGTACAATACGCCGCCATTGGCATTCAGGTTCATCTCGCGGGTAACAGTCATTACTTCGTCCAAAGTAATTCCGTAATGGCGCATACGTTCGGGGTCTAATTGCACTTGATATTCCTTAATATCTCCACCCAACACGGCAACTTGTGCCACACCGCCTGTAGAGAGTAGTCGGGGACGTATTGTCCAGTCGGCAAGTGTGCGTAGATCCAGCATCGAAGTAGAGTCTGCCGTCAATCCTACAATCAGCATTTCGCCAAGGATGGAGGACTGCGGCCCCAAAGTCGGTTTACCCACATTGGCAGGCAATGATTCGCCGACAACGGCCAACTTCTCACTAACAATCTGACGAGCCAGGTAAATATCCGTATCCCAGTCAAATTCTACCCATACTACCGAAAAACCATTAGTCGACGAGGAACGTACCCGACGCACACCCGTTGCACCGTTTACAGCAGTTTCTACCGGAAAAGTAACTAATTGTTCCACCTCCTCAGCTGCCATACCGTTTGCTTCGGTCATAATAACGACCGTTGGTGCATTGAGATCCGGGAACACATCCACTTCCGTATTCATGGCGATGTAAGTACCGCCAATTAATAACAGTACCGATGCTACCAGCACCAAGATACGGTTATGAAGGGAAAAATGTATTATCTTGTTTAACATGATTCTTTTAGTTATAAGTTATAAGTTATGAGTTATTAAGTTACCATGCTGTATTATTTCATCAGCAAATAACTTATAACTAATAACTCATAACTAGATTAGTGTTCATGACTATGTGCCGGTATTGCATTCGATGCAGATGCCAGTTTCACCTGATAGGCTCCCTTGGTTACTACGCGGTCGCCTGCTTTTATACCGGAAAGGATTTGTACGCTTTCACCGTTGTTTGCACCAAGAGTCACCAGTTGCTTCTTATAACCTTCTTCATCCAGTTGCAGATAGATGAAGAAGCTACCTTGCTCTTCGGTCAATGCACTATTTGGAACGGAGAGAACGTTTTCCATAGGGGAGGAGAGTAAGAATACTTCTACGAACGATCCGGGAATAACATCTCCTTTGTTGTCGAATTCAAAGGTAACGGGCACATAATAGCCATTCTCACCTGATGCTTTGCCGTATGAAAGCATTCGCCCACCCAACTCTTTCAGTGTATATACCTTATTATTATAAGGAGTACAGAAGTTAGCCGAACCGATTGTACTTAAATAAGGATAGTATTTTTCGGAAACATCGGCACGGAGGAATAACTTCCGGTTCTGAGTGACGCTGACTAGCGGTTGCCCTACTTGCACGTAGTCACCTTCCTTTACCAACAAACTCTTAACATATCCACTGATAGGAGAAGTTACAGCCTGACCGCTGGCTGAATGGTTTTTGGCAACTGCTTCATAACTGATACGAGCATTTTCATACGCTTGTTCAGCTTGTGCAAAATCTTTCTCGGATACAATCTTGTTTCCTACAAGTGCCTTCATACGTTCATACTCTTTTTTGGAAACTTCGTAAGCTATACGCGCTCTTTGTACCGGATCGCCATCCGCCATATTCTTGGAAGATAAAACTACGAGTGGAGTACCTTTGTTGACACTCATACCTTCAATAACTTTTCCTCTGAACGAAACTACTCCTGCTACTGTAGCTACTGCAACACTCTCGTCGCCTTGTGCAGCCATTACCTGACCGCTTGTTTTGATTACTTGATTAAACGAACCCGGCTCGATGGTACTGACTTCTACACCGGCTGCTTGTGCTTTGGCAGGTGGCAGAATTATTTCGTCACTACCGCTGGCATGACTGCTTTCTGCCTCATGATTGTGACCGTCACCTTCGGCTTCGTGATTGTGTCCTTCAGCTTCGTGATTGTGTCCTTCGCTTTCATGGTTATGATCGCCTGAGCAACTTTCTTCTGTTCCGTGGTTATGTCCTTCGTGACTTTCAGCGGACTTACTATTACAGGAGCCTAATAGGAATAATCCAACGACTCCCATGAAAATAACTTTTTTCATGATGATATTTTTGTTCTTACTTATTAAATTGAATGCAAAATTACGGTATGATGAGTACAACTAAGTTGCAATCATGCCCATACCGAATGGAAACCTGTCTCTGGCGACACGCCGGCACCGGTTAAGCAAGAACAGAAGGAGGCGCACGAAGTCCGGTGGCACGTGTGATAAACGTGCCATGAAGGGATTCTAAATAGACATTATCTTGTCTTTTTAAGTTGACCTCCGGTACGGCCAATAACCTGAGGAGAGGTTCAAGGTAGAAGGTAGCGACCCATAAAGTGTCGGGATTCGCCCATGCATCATTGTCTGTGCTGGGTGAACGCTGGAAGAAATGCGTGGTAACACATCCCGTATCGCTACAGCAGTGGTCGTTTTCCGGATTATGATTTTGTTTACAACAATCGGTCGTAATATCGTTTTTCATGCAAATCAATCCGTCTGCATGGTGATGATGAGGAATAACAGGTACCACCAGCATAACTATGCTGATGAATAGCAAGAAATATGTTACGTACCATTTTTTTTCCATTCCTCTATCTTTGAGCGGAACAAAGATAGAGGTTAATGAATTAATTACCAAATACAAAATGCTAAAAAGGCTTGAATAAATCATTTAGTCCTTCATTCATACTGGGGTGTGTGAATATAAAATCTCGCAGATAGGTGTAAGTCTGCCCCGTTTTCATAGCCAGTGCAACCGTATTGATTACCTCAGACGCTTCCGCACAAAACAGAGTACAACCTATTATTTTGCCGGTATGAGTATTGACGACTGCTTTAAGCATACCATCTATGTTTTGCAATGTACGTGCACGTGGTACTTGCGAAGCAGGAAGTCGTGATACTTGAATTGGAAATCCCCGTTTGGCGGCTTCTTCTTCTGTTAATCCGATATGAGCTAACGGGGGATCAGTGAAGATGGCGTATGGAATGGGATAACGATCTTTATTGCTCCTTGTTTTATCTCCGAACAACTTGTTACGGATGATTCGGAAATCGTCAATCGATAAGTAATCGTAGAACTCATCCCCTTTGACATCGCCAAGGGCCCAAATATGGGGAGCAGTGGTCTGAAGTTGTTCATTGACGATGATGGCTCCACGTTCGTTAATTTCTACACCTGCTTTTTGTAGATTCAGTTCATCTACTAAAGGCTTGCGTCCCGTAGCTAGCAATAAAGCATCTCCTTTCAGAAAATAAGGTGTACCATCCGAACCGTCTGTATAAGTCAATGTTATGCCATCGGCTGTATCGTAGAGGGATTGGGTACGCACATTCAGTCGTATGTTGATGCCTTTCCGCTTTAAAGATTCCAACATAGAAGTTGCAATATCCCGGTCAAGCTTAGGCAGGAATCGGCTGCTGGCTTCCAACATGGTAACATTACTCCCGAAACCTGCATACATTGTTGCAAACTCTAACCCTATAGGGCCGCTTCCTACGATGAGCAAGCGAGCCGGGAGGGTATCTAGCTGTAGCAGCGATTCACTGGTGTATACATGTTTGCTCTCATTGAGTCCTTCAATGTCGGGCAGGATTGGAGTAGAACCGGTATTAATAAATATTTCTTTCCCTCTGAGTGCAGATTCTTTTTTATCGGAGGTGACAAGTATGGTATTTCCTGATAAGAAAGAAGCAGTCCCGGTGTATATAGTAATGTTGGGATTGTTCTTCACATTCTCAAAATTCTTTTCACGCAGGAAGTACACGAGTTTGTTTTTCCGTGCAATGGCATGTGCATAGAATCTGGATTGATTCTTATAGTCGTCGCGGAATTGTTTTTCGGCATAATCCGACTCATGAATGAGAGTTTTAGTAGGAATACACCCCACATTGACACACGTACCTCCGTACATTAGAGGAGAGCGCTCTACAATGGCAACTTTCCAGTTGCGTTCGGCAAGTTCGACGGCTAACATTTTTCCGCCTTTCCCGAATCCTATTATAATGGCGTCATATTGTTTCATTTTATTTCTCTTAGTTAAGGGGTTAGTAAAATGAAACAATATGGCTAATCATTTAGTTCTGCGAAAATGTTAATGATAGTTTACCGTTCCAGTTCGCGAAGAGAATCCATTTTCTTCTTTTCGAGGAACTCATAAATACCGCTTAAATGTTCTTTTACTTGTTTGTTTCCAAACTCATAGACTTTGCTTACCAGTCCGTCGAGGAAGTCACGGTCATGGCTTACTACGATCAGAGTTCCGTCAAAATCCATGAGTGCCTGTTTCAGGATATCCTTGGTCTTCATGTCCAGGTGATTGGTAGGCTCATCCAATATAAGGAGGTTCACCGGTTCCAGCAATAGCTTTATCATGGCAAGGCGTGTACGCTCTCCACCGGACAATACTTTTACTTTCTTCATGGACTCTTCCGGGCCACCAAACATGAATGCCCCCAGCAGATCGCGTATCTTATTGCGGATTTCCCCTTTGGCAACATCGTCGATAGTCTGGAATACAGTAAGATTCTCATCCAGCATCGAGGCTTGATTCTGTGCGAAATAACCTATTTGTACATTGTGTCCGAGGGTGAGTGTGCCTTCGTGCTCTATTTCCCTCATGATACATTTTACCAAAGTAGATTTACCTTCACCGTTTTTACCTACAAAAGCAACCTTGTCGCCTCTTTCAATAGTTAAGTTGGCATTTTTGAATACTACATGCTCGCCGTATGTCTTTCCAACTCCTTCCATAATGACGGGATAGTTGCCCGAGCGTGGAGAAGGTGGGAATTTCAGGCGAAGCGCCGAAGTATCTTCCTCGTCCACTTCGAGTATTTCAAGCTTTTCCAGCATCTTGACGCGGCTTTGTACCTGCAAGGTTTTGGAATATGTACCTTTAAAGCGCTCAATAAACTCTTTGGTTTCGGCTATGAACTTTTGCTGTTCGTCGTATGCTTTCTGTTGTTGTTCACGACGTTCTTTGCGCAGTTCCAGGTATTTGGAGTAGTTTACTTTATAATCATAAATCCGTCCCATGGTTACTTCGAGGGTACGGGTGGTAATGTTATCAACGAATTTGCGGTCATGGCTGATGACGATAACGGCTTTTCCATTATTAATTAGGAAGTCTTCCAGCCATTGAATAGATTCTATATCCAAGTGGTTGGTGGGCTCATCCAGTAGCAGTACGTCCGGCTTTTGCAGTAATAGTTTAGCAAGTTCGATACGCATGCGCCAACCACCGCTGAAATCACTGGTTTGGCGGTGAAAGTCTTCACGGCTGAAGCCAAGTCCTAGTAGTGCTTTCTCTACGTCTTCTTCATAATTGGTGGAGTCGATGGCATAGAATTTCTCGCTAAGTGCGGACACTTTCTCTATCAGCTCCATGTAGCTGTCGCTTTCATAATCGGTACGCGTTTCAAGCTCTTTGTTGAGGCTTTCTATTTCCGCTTCCATTTCGTGCAGATGGGCAAAGGCTTGTGCGGTTTCTTGGAATACGGTACGTCCGTCTTCGGTCATCAAATGCTGGGGGAGATAGGCAATCACACTCTCTTTGGGAGCGGATATTTTGCCTCGGGATGGTTGCCTTACACCCGCAAGGATCTTTAATAAAGTACTTTTGCCCGCGCCATTTTTCCCCATCAAGGCGATGCGGTCTTTCTCATTGATAACGAAAGAAATATCACTAAATAAGGTGGTGCCGCCAAATTCTACGGCTAGTCCGTCTATAGAAATCATTATGTATTCTTTAAAATGAGGTGCAAAGATAATGCAAATTGAGTGCAGAACTTTCATGCTTGCATGAAAAAGTTATGCCGGGATGCAGCTTATCTTCTCTAAAGATAATGCATTTATATTATTTTTTATATCTTTGATGCCATCTAAACACAGAAGTAATAAATCATGGAAGGAATGAATATAGAAGAAGACTATCGTCCACTCATATTGGTAGCGGAAGATGATGAAAGTAATTTTAAACTGATAAAAGCCATTATTGGTAAGAGGTGTGAAATAATCTGGGCGAAGAATGGCGAAGAGATGGTCACTAATTATCGGGACAATAAAGATCGTGTAGCAGCTATGTTGATGGATATAAAGATGCCTATCATGAATGGCTTGGATGCTACCAAGATAATCCGTGGTGAGGGATGTACTCTTCCTATTATCATGCAAACAGCCTATGCGTTTTCTTCGGATCGGGAGAATGCAATACATTGCGGTGCAACCGAAGTGTTGGTTAAACCGATTACGCTGGGGGTGCTACGCGGTTGTTTGAGCCGTTTCTTGCCACAGCTGGTATGGTAAACACTTGAAGTTTGTTATAAAAGAAAAAGGATGTCTGAGAATGACATCCTTTTTCTTTTATATAGCTACTAATGTGAATCAGTAGTTGGATTAACTCGTTACTGAGCGGTATTGAGCCAATTCAACTATAGATTCGCACTATTGGCTATTTCACCGGTAGTGCTTTTTCCCAATCAATATTTTGTTGCGTACAGAAGCCTGCGTTGATTTCATCAGCCGGAATAGGGAACACGAACTTGGCAATGTCGAAGGGCTTGAATCCGGTCATTTGGATAGTTAATCCCATACGGCGTGCGTCATAAAAACGGTGTCCTTCGCCGGCAAACTCACGAATGCGTTCTTGGGCAATGAATGCCAGTAACTCGTCACGCGTTGACGGGAGTTGGTCGGATGAGGTGATGCTAAGGTCACGTTTGGCGGTATAGTACAGATAGTTCTGTGCTTCAGGTATATTGTTGTTTCGTGCCTCCACTTCGGCAATGATGAGACTCATCTCCGACTTGCGGAAAACGGGGATATTGCTTGTTGCGGCAGAGGTAGGCAAACCGATATACTTGCTGGTCGTCTTTCCGCCTCCGTTCTGAGGAATAATCAAACCGAGACGTATATCTTCGGGGTTGTATAAAGCGATGGCGGAGTTAGCAATCGTAGCACGGTACGAACCATACAGTGTATTCAGCGAATTGGCTGAAAGATTATCAGCTTCTGTCTTGGCAATAGTGAACATATCTTCGTCGTTAATGGCAAGAGAAGACCACATGGAAAGATAGATTTCGTTGGAAGGAACTTTGTCGGAGCCTGTTCCGTTTCCTTTGCCTTTGAGGGCGATAGCTTGCTTGGCAGCAGTTTCTGCTTTGGCATAATCACCCATTGACATTGCTACACGTGCTTTCAAGGCCTGAATACCCATGGCACCCATATAGAAAGCATTAGGTCCGCTGATACTACCATCTGCCAAGGCTTCGTCCATAATGGTTTCAGCGTTGCTCAGGTCAGAAAGAATCAGTTCGTAGGTCTGTCCTACGGTGGAACGTTCTATTTTCTCAAATTCTTTGATCGGAGTATCTTTGACCAATGGCAAACCGAGGTTGTCCACTCCTTCCTGATAGGGATAAGCAAAGAGATTGACCAAATAATAATTAGCCAACGCCTTTAAGGCATGACATTGTGCCATGTAGGATTTTACTTTCGCAATGTCTTCTTCGGTCAGGTGCAGGGATGTATTTGCCAAAACATCTTTGGCACCTTGGATGGTACGCGTGCAACGGTCTATAATCTTGAAACCATAATTCCAAACGTCGTCCAGTTCGCCATCGGTATCCGAAACGATCCAAGCGCTTTGGTTGTAGAAGTGTCCGGTACTCCGGTTACCTACGCTTACTCCGGCGGAAAAGTCACCGTAGGCTATTGCATAATTACCTAAGAAACGGTAGGTTCCGGCTGCATAGTAAGCGCCATTCATACCATTTTCAACGTCCTGAACCGATTTGTAGGCATCATCAGTCGGTATCTGTTGGTAGTTCTCGGTGTTAAAGTCGCAGGAGGCGAGGCCGAGCGTCAGAACCGAGAGCAGTACTAGTTTATATATCTTTTTCATATTCTTCAATGTTTAATCTGTAAATGTTAGAATCCTAAAGTAACACCGAACATAACACTCATAGGGAGCGGGTAGTTCCACCATTGTACACCGTTGGCGCCGATGCCCGATGGGTCAAAGCCACGGTAGTTGCTGGCACAGAATGTGTACACGTTTTCTGCATTGGCAAACACACGGCAGTTACGGATAGGACTCTTGCCCAGCAATGATTGGGGCAGTGTATAACCCAGGCTCAGGGAGCGTATCTTCAGGTAGTCGCCATCCATGAGGAAGCGGGAGGAGGCGCTGTTCTCATAACCGCCATCAGTAGTGAGGCGGGGAACATCGGTGATGTCACCCGGTTTCTGCCAACGGTTATCGTAGACGTATTGCGTGAAGTTCTGATAGAAAGAACCACCGATTTGTTCGTCATAACGCAAGTTGCTTCCATATATTTTAGCACCCAGCGAGTAGTTTAACTGGATAGCCAGGTCAATGCCTTTCCATTTCAGCGTGGTGCTTAGCGAACCGGCAAAGTCGGGGTTTGGACTACCTAAGTAACGCTTGGCAGCACTGCCGTAGTTCTTGGTGGTTTCGTCTCCGGTGGCGTTCAAGTACCACATCGCTTCACCTGTTTGAGGATCGACACCTGCATACTCTTTCATATAATACTGATAGATAGGATATCCCACTTCGGTAGTCTGAATAGTGCCTTCAATAGGATTATCGGTACTCAGTTTTACGACCTTATTCTTATTATAAGAACCGGTCAGGGTTACATCCCACTGCCAGTCCCGGGTTTGTATAACCTGGGCTGTGATGGCTGCTTCGACACCTTGATTAGAGAGTTGACCGATATTCTTGTAATACGAAGTCAATCCGGTTGTCATGGATATAGGCACGGCAAACACCATGTCGCGTGTCTGATGGTTGTAGTAGTCTACTTCGATGCCGATGCGGTCGAACAAGCGGATATCAAGGCCTACATTGAATTTATCGGTCTGTTCCCATTTCAGGTCAGGATTACCGAACTGTTCATGTGCGCTACCCGGCAGGTTATTATAATTATGACCGAAGCCGAACATGTTGCGTGAAGCATACCATGAATTGCCTACTTCCTGATTACCCGAAGTACCGTAACTGGCGCGCACCGTGAGATTGGTGAGCCAGCCGTGTGTACCTTCCATGAACTTCTCTGCTGAAAGGCGGTACTTGGCACCTACCGACCAGAAGGGAGCCCAACGATGATTGCTTCCGAACCGTGAGGAACCGTCGTAGCGGAAACTTGCCGAAGCATAATATTTGCTTTCATAATCGTACTGTGCATTGGCAAAGAAAGACGCCAATACCAAGTCGTATTTAGAAGTCGAAGCACTTCCCGGAACGGCTGCGTTGCTTACCTCGTTCAAGTAGTCCACCGGATAATTGGAAGCAGCCAGATAGGCTTCCTTCTTATGGGTTTTCTGTCCTTCCTGTCCGATGAGGAAGTTTACGTTATGCTTGTCGTTGAATGTATTGATATAATTCAACGTATTGGTGATGCTTAGCTGAAGATTGGTAGTATAACTGTCTTCACCCATACCGCGCATTTCCTTTCCTTGCGGTTGGAGGAACGACCAGTAGCCGAATTCATCTACCATCAGGAAGTCGATGCTGGCGCGTGTCAGCCAGAAGAGTTTCTTGGTGAAGTTCAATTGAACGAACGGTGATAATGAGCCGCGATATTGTTTGGCGGTGCTCTTGTCGCCATTTTTACTGCGCTGTGCTACCGGGTTGTAGCCTGCATAACTGGTGTCCCAGTTCCAGTCACCGTTTTGATCGCGAACGGGTGTCAATGGATTCATCATGTATGCCATAGTGATAGGGTCGGAAAAATAGCCGCCACCGGCACCCATATTTGTTTTAATATAAGCCAGGTTGGTGTTGAACCCATACTTCACAAAGTTGGTGGGGGCATGTTCCATATTAAACCGGAATGTATAGCGATCCAAATCTTTACCGATAACGATAGCATCTTCACTCATATAATTCAGTGACAAGTAGTACTTGGGCGAATTGTCGGTTGCACCACCGGCACTGATATCGAACCCGTATTCTTGCATGAAGCCCGTACGGGTTACCTCTTTCAGCCAATTGGTATCATAACCGTACTTCTCGGCATTGGAGATCCAGCCGCCGGTATACCAGTCGTAGAAATCTTTAGCACCGGCTAAGGTATAAGGAAGTCCCAGTCCATAGCCTTCATTGTAATAACCGAATGTCGAACCGTCACCATAGTCATCGTATGCATTCAATAATGCCTCTGTGGCAAGTTCTATATTCTTTGATGCATCCAATAGTTTATAGCTTTTAGGAAATGCAGGCATGGTTTCGAAACCCAATTTGGCGGTGAAGTTAATTTGAGGTTTGCCACTTTTACCCTTTTTAGTAGTGATAACGATAACGCCGTTGGCAGCGCGCGCACCGTAGATAGAGGTGGCTGTCGCGTCTTTTAATACAGTTATGCTTTCGATATCATTGGCATTGAGTGAGGCGAGGGGAGACACTTCCTGTCCTTCGTCAGAGCGTATACCTATGGCATCGGCAAAGTAGGGTACACCGTCTACAACGTAGAGCGGTTGAGTGCCCGAATTTAAGGAGTTACGTCCACGAACAAAGATGTTTGCGGGTGCTCCGGGTTGTCCCGAACTGATGTTCATTTGTAAACCCGGAACGGCACCTTCCAACGATTTGATAGGATTGGCATCGTTTTTTGTGTCTATCTGACTACTGCTGATGGTGGTGGCAGCACCTGTAAAAGCTGCTTTTTTAGTGACCCCGTAACCGGTAATCACTACTTCATCCAATAGTTCTGAGTCAGGTTGCAAGGATATACGCAACGTACCGGGCTTGATAGCCACTTTCATGCTTTGCATACCAATATAGGAGATTAGCAGGGTTTTTGCCGTGGAAGGTAAGTGCTGGATTGTAAACTTACCATCTATATCGGTAATTGTACCTTGTGAAGTACCTTCAACTAATACCGATGCCCCTACTACAGGCTCACCGTCTTCGGCGGAAGTCACCACTCCCGTCACCGAGGCCGTTTGAGCTGTCACAAGACCAAGGCTCACGTAAAGCCAGGTCAGGAATAACATTACTTTTCTTTTCATAATCAGGTCTCTCTTAAAATTAAACTAACTGCATATAAATTTGATCTATTATAACAGAAACAGTGTAGAAATGTTTTCGTTTGTGAAAGGAATTTATAAGCTAAATATGATTTTGTTATCGAAGGATATGACTTTTAGTTAAAAATGAAGTTCATCTCTTTATTTCGTGTCATTATGTAAACCTTTCAATCGATGGATTGTTAATGCCCCAAACAATATTTAACTCTAAAGTTGACTTTACATAAATGATTTCTTTATTCTTTCAAATGAAGAAACGTAACGGAGCATCTTCGTGAGAAGCTGCTCCGTTGTTGATTAGCAGCCGTTGGATGGCCTTTCTTGCTTTCTAGTCAAGAGCAGATTTACGTAAGATTAACAGGCGGAAGACTTCTGCCTATCGTTTGTGCGTTCTGAACAGATGATGTGTTTCACCTGAACAGATGATCTGATTACCCCAAACGCATCATCTGTTTGTCCTGAACGCATCGTCCGTTTTGCCACACCTTATCGTCCTTAATAGCGGGGACTTTCACCAAAACCAGAGGGGTTTGCAAAGTAAAAGCCAGCTATTTCACTTGCTTAAACCTGACGTTTAGGGAACTAAAGTGTAGGATTAGGGGAGCAAACATGAGGTTTTTGAAAAGAGAAGATGCAGGAGTAAAAAATAAACGGAGAAGCAAACCTCTCCGTTTATCCTAAATTAAAATTGAACTATCTATAAATTCACCTTACAAAGATACAACATCGCGAAGGTGATGTCAAGTGATTCCGCAATTATTTTAAAATGAATCCGATATGCCGGAAGTTGTTATAATTTCACTGAACTCACATTATATTACTGGGTTCTGCTTCTATTATCAATTTTATTTCATATCTTTGCCTCGTATAATAAAAAGCATTGGTCATGGAAACTGAAAAGATGTCAGAGGATTACCGTCCGCTTATTCTAGTTGCGGAAGATGATGAAAGTAATTTTAAGTTGATAAAAGCTATCATTGGAAAGAAATGCGAGATAATGTGGGCTAAGAACGGCGAAGAAATAGTCACTCTGTTCAATGAAAACCGTGGAAAGGCAGAAGCTATTTTGATGGATATAAAGATGCCTATAATGAATGGGCTTGATGCTACAGTAATCATTCGTAAAGAAGAAAAGGTATTACCTATTATCATGCAGACTGCCTATGCCTTTACCGCCGACCGCGAGAAAGCTATGGAGTGTGGAGCCAGTGAAGTATTAGTAAAACCGATCACATTGACCGCTTTGCGTACTTGCTTGAGTCGCTATCTGCCGAATTTAGTTTGGTAGGTTTCTGACAATAATTGAATAGAACGTTTTGCCGCTACATAACACTTTTGTGTATAATATAGAATATAATTAAATGCTAACTTTATGTTGGCAGCTATGTTGACGAGTGTTGGCAAATGATTTTCTAATGCTGAAATATTTAATCCATTGATTTGATTATTTGTGATAATGTGTTGCATATTTGTATATTAATATTTTATATATTTTCGTTTCTCATTGTGCAGAATACTCTTCAAGTCTTGTAGAAGCAGTATTAGCTGATACAATCTCTCTTTTAAATTAACTCTTTTACTACTTTACTACTATTGCATAGCTGTGCCGTAATAGACTGATTCCGCAAAGAACCTGGATGTACTTTGTGGTATATTTATGTTGCCCTGAGTCTTAAATATTGTATAAAACATCCAAGCCTGATTTTTGTCGTACTCTTGTTTTAAGTTATTGAAAATAATAACTTAAGTTTGTTCCATATTTAGTTTTAGTCTGCCTTAATTGAGAATGATTTTGGAAGACATCCTGTGGAAAAGATAGTTATTTAGAAGTTATGATATGGAAATTTAGAAAATGTTTTCTCTTTCCTTATATAGAGTCCTCGGTTTTTATTATCATTGGGTGAGGATGTGATATCACTATCTAATGTATTTTGTTTGTTTGCGAGGCCTCCTTGCCCAAGAGTGGGAAGGAGGTTTTTTTTATTTGCCCTAAATCTCACTTTATGATGCTATATGTCAGCGAATCATTGCTGAATCCAAGGTTAGGGTGTTTTTTTAGCTAAAGTGGTCTTAACTAGGTCTGATTATCGTTTCTCTAATTTTTTGTGAATCTTCATTCAATGTGTACACATAGAATGACGCGATTTTATTGTTCAATCATCGCAATCGTAACCTCTATTCGATGCACTTCTGTATGCAGACTTTAATGGCTTAATTTTAAGTAAAATACAAATGATTTAATAGGTTGTAGTAGCAATATTGTGTGAGATAGCAATATCCTTTCTGTTCAATGTGGTATTAAAATAACTTATTTGTGATTTATTAGTAAGTGTATATTGTATATATGTGTCAAAATGTGATGTATAATTGGAATAAAACGCTCAATGTTGATTTTACTGCTAGAATTGTATCGAGGGTTTAAAAATAATTAAATATTTTCGTTTCATATTTAATTGAGTTTAAGTTTAAAAGGTTAAATTTAAGAGAGAATTTATGAAAAGGAAATTAATGTTGTTGTTGACTTGCCTATTTATAGGCATAGGGTTTGTGACGGCTCAAACATCTACAGTTTCGGGAGTAGTCATTTCCGAAGAAGATGGTGAGCCTGTTGTTGGGGCATCAGTATTGGTAGTGGGCACTTCGTTGGGAACTGTTACCGATGTTGATGGCAAGTTTTCTATTTCGAATGTACCAAGTGCATCTAAAACCTTGCGGGTCTCCTTTGTGGGAATGCAATCGCAAGAAGTAGCAATTAAAAGAGCAGCGATGAGAATCGTCCTGAAACCGGATACGGAGTTGTTGGACGAAGTAGTGGTGACGGCGATGGGGATTTCTCGTTCCGAAAAGACACTGGGTTATTCGGCCGCTACGGTAAAGAGTAGTGAAATAACCGGTGCACGTACCACTAACGTTGCCGATGCATTATCCGGTAAAGTAGCTGGTGTTCAGGTAAGTTCTACATCTTCCGATCCAGGTTCGGTAAGTAATATTGTTATTCGTGGGTTTAGTTCTATTAACGGTGACAACCAGCCCCTTTACGTAGTAGATGGTGTGCCCTTGCAGAATAGTATGATTTCCGGTGCAGGAAAAAATGTGTCGACAGGTGGTGTAGCTAACGTTGCTGCCGAAGATATCGAGTCGATGACCGTATTGAAGGGGGCAGCCGCTACCGCATTGTATGGTAGCCGTGCTGCTAATGGCGTTATCGTCATTACTACAAAATCTGGTAAGAAAGGCGACAATCGCAATTTTACCATTAGCTATAGTGGTAGCTTGCAGGCACGCCAAGTGTCTCTTCTACCCGATATGCAAAATGAGTTCGGACAAGGTTGGAATGGTGGCCAGACATTTATTGAGAATGGTTCTTGGGGACCCGCTTTAGATGGCTCAATACAGGTATATGGCCCTATCTGGAATAATCAGCAGCTAATTCATGAATATAGTGTAAAGAAGAACAATGTAAAAGATTTCTTTGAATTGGGCTGGTCGCAAAACCATAGCATAGCGCTGAGCGGAGTTTCAAGCGACAGTAAAATGGATTACTATCTATCTTATTCGTATGCGGATGACGATGGTATAATGCCGAAAAAGTACGACACATACAATCGTAATACATTAGCATTCCGCAGCAGCTATGCGGCTACCGATTGGCTGAAGATTTATTCTTCTGTAAACTTTGCCCGCAGTTCGACTGATGCGGTAGGTGCTTTCCAAGGAGCTTCCGTTATCGACGGTCTCTATGAGATGCCGCGTGATATATCTATTGTGGATATGAAGAATACAAATTTGGTATTCAACACTCCTGAAGCATATTTCACTCCTTATGGTGTAACGAACCCTTATTGGTCATTGGAAAATAACTATAACCATACAAATTCTAAGCAGGTTTACGGCAAACTTCAACTTGATATCAAACCTATCAAAGATTTGACACTTTCTTATCGTATGGGGTTCGACTATACAGATTATGATGTGAAGATTGGCTATCCTCAGATCGACTTGGATGATGCGCTGATTAATGAAGACTACGGCTATGCTCCTTCTCACATGAATCAGAGCGGAAGTGTATATGCCTCTTATGGGCGTCGCTACGAATTGAACCATGATTTCTTGGCCAATTATGCCAAGAAGTTCCTCGATGATAAACTCGATGTAAATGTGAATGTCGGTATGAATATGAACGAGCGTTATAGAACATCTATGGCAGGACAGACCGATGATTTGACATTTTTTACCGGTTACTGGGATTTGAGCAACGGTGCAACGAAAACCACGCTTACCGAAACGCAGAACAAACGCCGTTTGATAGGACTATTTGGCGATCTTACTTTGGGATGGGACGATATGGTTTATTTGAATTTGACTGCTCGTAACGACTGGTCTTCTACGCTACCCATTGATAATAATAGTTTCTTCTATCCGGGAGCTACTCTGAGCTGGATTTTCACAAGATTGCTTCCCGAGAATAAGGCTCTCTCTTTTGGTAAGGTTCGTTTGGCTTATGGTAAGACGGGTAATGACGCGGCTCCCTATCAGACAGGGGTTACATATATTCAAGGTGTGGCAAACGGTTATTATGGAAACAGTATTGCCAAGTTTCCGATGAATGGTGTGAATGCGTTCCAAGCATCCAATACAAAAGGTAGTTCTTCATTGCGACCTGAGATGACCTCAGAGTTTGAAGTGGGTATGAACCTGCAATTCTTTAAAGGTCGATTGGGTATTGATGTGGCCTATTACGATCGCACTACGAACGACCAGATTTTTACATTGCCCGTTGATCCTTCTACAGGCTACAGCTATATGGTGACCAATTTTGGTAAAGTTAGTAATAAGGGTGTTGAGTTAGTTTTAAATACGATACCTGTTCAGACTAAAGATTTCCGTTGGGATTTGACCTTTAACTATGCTAAGAATAACAACAAGGTTCTTTCATTGCCCGAAAGCTTGGACGGTGGTAAGGTATCCATTTATAGTTTTTCAGCAGGTAACGACGCTATTTACATGTATGCGGAAGAAGGTAAGCCTATGGGGCAGTTCTATACATATTTGCCCAAGTATACGGCAGAAGGTCAGCCGATTGTCGATGCAAATGGTCAACCCATCCTAAGTACGACGGTCGAAGATACCGGAAAGAATATGAATAACGACTGGACGGGTGGTGTGAGCACTGCACTTACTTATAAAGGCTTCACGCTGAGTGCAGCACTTGATATCCGTCAGGGTGGTTATATGTTTTCGCGTACTAAAAACTTGATGCAGTTTACAGGTAACGGAGTTATCTCGACTTATAATGGACGCCGCCCGTTCATTATTCCTAACTCTGTAATAGAGAACGGAGACGGTACTTATTCTGAGAACACTACTCCAATTTCTCAGCATAATGGCAGTTATCAGAAATACTACGATAGCTATGGTTATGGTAATGGTGGTGAAGCTTACCTCCTGGACCGTTCCTTCGTGAAGCTTCGTAATATAAGTTTAACATGGAATGTGCCAAAGATGTGGACTCGCGCAATGTCAGTAAGTAACATCTCACTGACTGCATTCTGTAATAACGTGTTTACGTGGACAGCCAAAAATAACTATTACGTAGATCCCGAAGCAACAACCATCTCTCAGGCTTCTTATGGAGACTTAGCTACACAATTTGGTGAACTATATGCCAATCCGTCTTGTCGTATTTTTGGATGTAACCTCAGTATTAGATTCTAAAGGAAAGGAGAAACAAAACATGAAAAAAATAATATTTATATCCGCCGTTGTATTGAGCCTTGGTTTTACCTCTTGCGGCAGCTATTTGGATATCAATGAGAATCCGAACTCACCTTCGGAAAGTAACATAGGCACCGGCATGTTGATGCCGGCTATTGAGATGAACATTGCATCAAGTTATGGTAACTTCTTGCGCATTGCCGGTGGTTTTCACGCATTGCAATATGCCCAATTGAATGGGACAAGTAATTATATAGACTATTCACAATTTAGCATGTCTGCTACGCGTAGCAGCGGTACTTACACCCAATTTAATCAAAAAGCGTTGTCTAACTTGAAAACGGTTCTCAGTAAGTCTTCAGTAGAAAATGATTGGGGAACTTATCTGGCCGCTACCACTTTGCGTGCCTTTGTATACGAAACTTTAGTCGATTGCTATGGTGAAGTCCCTTATTCAGAAGCTCTTGACCCTGCTATTACTGCGCCTAAATACGATGATGGACAGGTTGTTTATGAAGGCGTAATCGCTGAGGTTGACGCAGCTCTAGAAAAAGTGTCAAACTCGAATATGGTTTGTACCAATTTTCTTTACCCATCGGCTACAGCCGGACGTTGGATTCAGTTTGCTAATGCTTTAAAACTGAAGATGCTGATGCGTATGGCTGATGTAAAGGATGTGCAGTCTGCGCTGGCCGCTTTGATAGCTGAAGATAATTTTCCGGCAGCAGATGTTAGTTACAAGGGCTGTTGGAAAAATGAATCCGGTCAGATGAGTCCGTTCTTTGCGGAAGAGTTTAGTCCTGCTTGGGGATCATCGCAGATAAATGTTGCCGGGAACCTGGCTATTATCGGGACAATGCTCGTGAAAAACGCTGAAGGTGGCGTAGAATATGAAGATCCGCGTTTGGCTGTATTCTTTGATAAGAATATTGATGGAGAATACGTAGGTTGTATTTCGGGTACGAATTATCCCAGTACTTCTAAACTGACGAAATGGTGTCGTCCGGTAGCAAGTTTCGATATGCCCGTTTATCTGATTACCGTTTCGGAAGTAGAATTTTTTAAAGCTGAATATCATGCGCGGTATGGTACGGCAGCCGATGCCGCTTCCCATTATGCTGCTGCGATCGAAGCTTCGTTTGCTTCGGCGGGTGTAGATGGAGCAGCCGAGTACGTGGCTCGTTATCCTTATGAACAAAGTAACTTTAAGAAAAGTATCGGTTTAGCCAAGTGGGTGGCACTCTCTGGAGTCAATCCTTTCGAGGCTTGGTGTGAATTACGTCGTTTGAAATATCCAGCTTTCGGAACTGCTAAAGGCAGTGATTTCTACAAAGTGGGTAATGACGATTCTTTCGATGTGTCAAGCTATGTACCCGGAACACTTTATACTCCTATCCAAGTGTTTGGACAAGTTGGAGACAATAAACTTTTGGAACGCTACCCGTATGCGGAAAGTTCTTCGGCGCGTAACCCTAATACACCAGCCTTTCCCGGTTATACGGCACCCGTATTTTGGGGTAAATAATCCATTATTTCAATATACATAAAATGAACGGAACAATGAAAAATAAATTATTATATCTAGTAATATTCGCTTTGGCAGCTATTTCGTTGGCTAGTTGCGAGGGTGTGACTACAGAAGGGATGACACGAATCACCTATTATCCCGAACTAACTTTAGAGGGTAATACTACTCTCTATCTTGACAAAGGTACGACTTTCATCGACCCGGGGTATATTGCAATATTGAATGGTGAGGATGTAACTCCCCAAGTGCAAGTGACCTCGAATGTAGATATGTCGAAATCAGGCGTATATTCCATAAACTATGTTATTGTGAATGCGGATGGATTTGCTTCCAACGCCAGGCGAATGGTAATCGTAACTGACCCCAATGATCCGGTAGAAGGCATCTATTTTATGGATCCGAATAGCTATCGAGTATATAACGGTGCAAAGGTCACTTATAATGGATTGTACAGAGTGCTGGTACTTAATAATGGCAACGGTACTTATAACGTGGATGATTTATTGGGAGGTTGGTATAGTCAACGTGCCAATTATGGAACCAGTTATGCCATGCAAGGACGTATTTCTGTAGCGGATGATGGTAGCGTAACGATGCTTTCCAGCTATGTTCCTGGATGGGGGGATTCTGCGAATTTCATGGCTGACGGTATGTTTGATGCCGCCACTAAATGTCTTTCCTGGATGATTGAGTATACAAGCAATAAGATGGAGTTTTATGTAACAATGTATAAATGACAATAGAGTATGAGAAAAGTAATATACTTACTAATGATGTGCGCAGGCGTGTTACTGACTTCCTGCGAAAAAGAGGAAATTGGCGGTACCGCTACAAAAGCACTTGCGGGCGAATGGGTGGTAACAGTCGATCAAGTAGATGAGGCTGGAAATCTGGTTCATAAAGATCTTTTTGGAGTAGGACATTTTCTTCTGAATACTTTTAATACGGCGGCAAATGTACCTACAGAAATGTGGTTGGATGATAATGGCGGCTTTTGGGAGTTTAAAGTGAAAGTTGACACCGATTGCAAGGCCTTGACTTTTAAAACGAACACTCCTCAAACTGATATTATTAACGGTTGTGAAGTCAAGTTAGATGGTGGTAAAGTATTGCTGAATGCAGCGACCACCCCCAGTGGTATGCCAGCCGATAGTATTGTGTTTTATGTGTCATTCGATGATGATTCGTATGGTAGTGCTTATGGCTATGCTAAGCATCGTTTTTCAGGCTATCGTTATACAGGGTTTGCGGCGGATGAATAAAATAACCCTAACCTTTCCTGAAGATGTGTCTTCAGAAAAGTATCTCTCTTACCAGCGAGCTCTTTGATGCCCTGGTAAGTTTAACTTTACACTAACAGTTCTTTTACAAAAAGGAAACAATGCGGGGTGGCTTCGTGAGAAGACGCCCCGCATCATTATTATCATATACTTTGTTGAACAAATACTCTCTCGTTTATTGCTCTTTTTCAGCCATCTTTCTCTTCACAAATTCAATCTTCAGTTTGGCTTCTTCTATATTTTTATTAATTTCTGTCATTGATGAAAGTAATTGTGCCAATTCGTAGACACTGGCCAGTGCTTGACGGTCGGCAGGCGTCATGGTGATGGAGTAGGGGTGCTCGCCCAAATAATTTACTTTGATGTTTTTATCCTTATTCAGATTGATGAATGCCATTACATTGCCATCTTCGCCTATCTTATAATCTGCTTTTTCTATTTTCTCTCCTAGATCGGTTGTTTCATAACTATCTTTAGAAGCGGGTGTTTCGGCAAAGCTGCCATCGGGAGCAATCACTTTTACAGCTATGTGGTGAATGTTCCGGGGACCGCAATAAATGGAAGTCATGCTCATTTCACCTTTTTCGTTTACCTGGAAGCGAAGGAAAGAACGGTGCAGATTCTTCTCTATTACTTGCGATGGATGCAGGTAATTGCCTATCTTCTGATACTCGGCATCTTTCTCAAAAGCAAATTTGCCTTTGATAGCATCAAACTCTTTTTGCTTGATTTGCAGCATACTGTCAAGGTAAACCAAGCTTTTTTCTTGTTCTTGCAGTTCTACCTCCTGCATCAGGCCAATCCCTGCACGACGGGTTTCGAATGCCTTAGGATATAGTATTTTGATACTGTCTATCAAAATCTTTGCTTCATTGTAATTACCTTGTTCAAAGGCGCTGCGGGCAGCTTGTAGCTTTTCACCAGCTTTCTTTTCTACATCTTCGCAAGAAAAAAGCATGCAACTGATGCATGCAAAGAGTATCACTTTCTTCATATCTATAGTTCTATTGATTGTTAGAGTGGATTAAGATAGTGCAAAAATAGAAATAATATCCGTATCTTTGCACGCTCAAAATGATTTATTGACAAATGATAGAATTGACGGCAGAAGAACTGAGAGAACGTTTTAGTGATGACATATTCAAACGGATATCCGAAACAGCGGATGATTTAGGGTTAGAATGTTATGTGGTCGGAGGCTATGTACGCGATATTTTCCTGCAACGTCCCTCCAAGGATATTGATGTAGTAGTAGTGGGCAGCGGTATTGCTATGGCTGAGGCATTAGGCAAACGTTTGGGACGTGGTGCGCACGTTTCAGTTTTTAAGAATTTCGGTACAGCGCAGTTAAAGTATCGCGGCACAGAAGTGGAATTTGTAGGAGCCCGGAAAGAATCATATACGCACGATTCACGTAAACCCATTGTGGAAGATGGTACGTTGGAAGACGATCAGAACCGTCGTGACTTTACTATCAATGCTTTGGCTGTTTGTTTAAATCAATCGCGTTATGGTGAACTGGTCGATCCGTTCGGTGGAATGGAAGATATGAAAGAAAAAAACATTCGTACTCCGCTTGATCCGGATATTACTTTCAGCGATGATCCCCTGCGCATGATGCGTTGTATACGCTTTGCCACTCAATTGAACTTTTATATAGATGATGACACTTTTGAATCTTTGTGTCGCAACCGCGAACGTATTTCCATTATATCTAAGGAACGCATTGCAGATGAATTGAATAAGATTCTCTTATCTCCCGTTCCTTCCAAAGGCTTTATTGACTTGGATCGTAGCGGCTTACTGGAACTCATTTTCCCGGAGTTAGTAGCATTGCAGGGAGTGGATACACGTAACGGAAGGGCGCATAAAGATAATTTCTACCATACCCTTGAGGTGCTTGACAATATCAGCAAAATGACCGACAACTTATGGTTGCGTTGGTCAGCACTTCTGCATGATATTGCAAAACCGGTGACGAAGCGTTGGGAACCGCGCGCCGGGTGGACTTTCCATAATCATAACTTTATCGGCGAACGGATGATACCTGATATTTTCCGTAAGATGAAGTTGCCTATGAATGAGAAGATGAAATATGTGCAAAAGCTGGTGAGCCTGCACATGCGTCCCATTGTGATTGCAGATGATGTAGTGACCGACTCTGCTGTTCGTCGTCTTCTTTTCGAAGCTGGTGATGACATTGATGATCTTATGACTTTGTGTGAGGCTGATATCACTTCCAAGAATATGGAGCGCAAGAAGCGTTTCCTGAATAATTTCCAATTGGTACGTCAGAAGTTGAAAGATCTGGAAGAACGTGACCGTGTACGTAACTTCCAGCCTCCTGTAAGTGGAGAAGAAATTATGAAAACATTCGGTCTGAGTCCCTGCCAGCAAGTGGGAACATTGAAAAGTGCAATAAAGGATGCTATTCTGGATGGGGTGATTCCTAATGAATATGAAGCGGCACGAGCTTTTATGTTACAACGTGCAGAAAAGATGGGATTAAAAGAAATATAATATTTGTCACGGAAAACCGTGAATACTGTTTTTACTTCTTAGCTATCTTTTTGAACTTCTTGGTATTTGATTTCATCTCTTTAGTGCGAGAAAAACTATTTTTGATAAAAAAATAGGAATTAGTTGCCAGTGCAGTAGAAAATAAATGTTTATATTTGCAAATACTTAATAACATGTTCTACTATAAACATTACTGGTTATGAATGAGATGAGATTGTGGACCGGCCCGGTTAAGGGTGTCGCTATGCTCTTTGCGGCGACTTTTTTCTGTAGTCAGGCGATAGCACAAATAGAAGTAAAAAGAACCTTTCCCTCTGAAAGGCGTATTACAGCTTTTGATAACACTACATTTTGTACAGCATTCCTGTCAAATGGATCCTTGTTTACTTTGCGTGATATCCCTATCGCTGATTTGCGTGATATCGACCAAATTGTATTTAATCCTACTGGTAGTTCATTGGCTTTGTTGCGAGGAAAGAAAGAAATCTGTATTTATTCTTTCCGCGACCGTAACAAGAAAATGTTTGAACTGAAGGAGAAGCGCAAAGGTTTGAAAGCCAGACAAAATTTAAGTTTTGTTTTGCCGGGCGAAGCCGGAGCTGAATTGATGAAGCTTGCTTCGAAAGGAGATCTTGTATCTCTTGCTATGTGCTACGCTGCCGATGCACGTAACTTTATCGCATCCAATTCTCTAGGTGAAATTATAGTTTATGATACCAAAGAATATCTGCCACAAGCATACATTCAAGGTAAAGCCCCCGCAACCAAGTTAGCGATGAGTCCAAATAACTATTTTATAGCTGCCGGAACGGGAAAGAATATCGATATTTGGAATTTCCAAACGAAAGAGTTGCGCAAGGCTATTCCTATGACCGGCAATGTGACAGGTATGGATTTCTCAGCCGATGCATCTTTGCTGGCTGCAGTGACCGATGATAACCGTCTTACCATTCTTGATACGAAGAACTGGGAGAAAATAGATATCTTCGATAAGATTGGAAATAATTTGTCCGCTCCCTCTTTCCATCCGGAAGGCAAATATGTCAGTGTAGTGAAAGATGGCAACGCTATTGTGGTAATGAACTTGAAAAATAGCGTTGTAGAACAAACACTGGATGAGGCTGCAGGCGGTGTAGCAGGCAACCGTTTCTTTATGAACAAGCAGAACGGCGATATCTTTATGCTTTCTAATCGTGCAAAGGGACTGGTATTTTGGGATGCCAACGGCTTGAATCCCTTCTTTGGCAAAATAATGGGCAAGGAAGTAGACGCCAAGATGAACGAATGGGTGAAGATGATGCAGGGTGAATCGATGGAAGACTATGCAATTCGTGTAAACGATGAAAGCCGCATGAAGCAGCAACAGTTGTTTGCCCAGGAAGTAGCCACAGCGTTGGCCGGCGACCGTGTTTCTATCGACAATCCGTTTGTGGGCGACTACGATGCTTCCAAGAATATGCTGAACATCGGCTTTGACAAATTGGGTAGCATTGCCTTGGAAGTGCCTGCCGGTGAAGTCGGTGATTTCAAGGATGGCAAGAACCTGAAATTCGATAACGCTGTTTACGTCTTGAATGACAAGGACGAATTTGAATTGGCATACGTCGAGGTTCGCAACGAAACTACTAATAAAGTGTATATCTACGATAACATCGGACGCACCAAGCTGACTGCTTTGGAAAGCGACGCTAACTTTGTGCCATTAGAAGTAATGCAGCAAGCAAGTCGTGAAGAAGTTCAGTTGAAGGAAATCAAGGAAGCGGTAATTGAAGAAAAGAAGCTGGATAAGCTGATTACAGAAAATACTCAGATTGATGTGAAGACAGAAGTTGTTCCGGGTGTAGATGCCGATGGTAACAAGATTCTGAATTACAAGGTCGGTTATCAGTACGAAGTTATCAACAAGGAATTTTCGGCTAAAGAGGACTTTCCGTCGGGAGGTTATAACATAGAACGTTCCAATGCAGCCATGTCTTTGATGAAGATTATTAAGAATGCTTTTGAAGGTGATTTCTCTAAATATTTGGCTGATGGCAAGCAAGTAAAAGTGATTATCACCGGTTCGGCTGATGCCAGTCCTATCCGTGGAACTATCGCTTACAACGGACAATATGGCGAATTCTCTGATGAACCTTATTACAAAGATGGTAACTTGGATAATATCACAGTAACAAAAGCTTCCGGAATTACCAGTAATGAGCAATTGGCTTTGATGCGTGCCGCGGGTGTGAAAGACTATATTGCCAAGAATGTCAATACGTTGGCTAATACGAAGAATGATTATGAATATCATGTGGAAGTAGCCAAAGAACGTGGTGGTGAATTTCGCAAAATTAATGTAGAATTTGTAATCATGGATGCTTTTCCGGTAAAATAAAGATTACCGGATAATTGAAAAACAGACTAGATATGAAGAAATTTTTCATACTGACAACCATTCTCCTGTTGGGAGGGCTTGGAAAGGTGGCGGCACAAGATGCCGCCGCCGCTTCCAGTCGTGCCAATCAGCAATATGTGCTTTTTGAAAGTGAGCGCGACAAGGGAACAAACGTAAACGGCATGTATTCTTATCTGCTGGATAGTTATACGCAGTTCATGAAGGTAGTAGAAGCATCGGATAACGGTCAGTATTTGAGTGGCGCCAAGAACCGATTGCGTGCCATGTACCCTTATTTGCTGAATGGTGCCGTGTACTATTCGGAGCAGAAGCAACCGGCGAAGGCGCTCGACTTTGCTGCTGCCTACATTGAAATGCCGCAGTTGAAGATATTCCGCAGTGAGCTGCTACCTAAGGATAGCCGCTATGCTTCTGTAGTATATTATGCTGCCGTATCTGCCTATAATCTGCAAAAGTATTCGCAGGCATTGAAGTATTTTGAAGAATATCTGAATACGGGAACTGACGCACAGGAAAAGGACTGCTACGTCTACATGAATATGATTTACCAAGCGCAGAAGAACTATGCCGAGCAAGAAAAAGTACTGGAAAAGGCAATAGCCAAATATCCGGTTTCCCTTGACTTCCTTTATAATTTGGTCAATGTGCATATCGCAACGAATAACATGCCCAAACTATTGGCAGCGATCGACCGTATTCTAGAAGTAGATCCTAATAATGATAAGGTTTTGCCCATCAAGGCGCGCATCCTCGAACGTCAAGGAAAGAATATGGAAGCGCTCGATATCTACAAACGCCTCTATGCTTTGTACCCCAATAACTTTGAACTGCTGACGGGCGTGGCGCGTGCCAACTTTAACGTAGCGACAGAGATTGTGAACAATGGTGCTACAATAGCCAACGATACCGAGTATGCACTGGTGCGCCAACGTGCTTCGGGCTATTTGTTGGATGCAAAGGATTTGTTCATGAAGATTTTGGAGAAGGAACCCTCTTCTAAGATGTATATGCAAGGATTGGCGGGTGTTTATCAATATATGGATATGAAAGCGGAATATGAAGTGTTGATGAAAATCGTTACGGACGGTGCTTCCTATACATCCTTTCCATCGCGCTTGTTGGCATATAATGATGCTTTGAAGAAATCGCAAACCGTAACGCAGCAACAAGAATCGGCTCCGGTACCGGTAGAACCTGCGCAGTTGGTGATTCATGTGGATGAGTTTACTGACGGCAACTCCAATAAGGTGATTGATGCGGGAGAGAGCTTTGCGGTACAATTTACTATTCAAAATAAGGGACAGGGTGATGCTTATAACCTTCGTCTCCGCTTGTCCGAGCAGCAAGGGTATGATGAATATTTCGACGGTCCTCGTGAATTGGATGGTGGAAACATCCCTGCAGGAGCATCTAAGAAATATACGTTCCGCTATTTGGTGAAGAAAGAGATGCCTACTGCTTTGGCAAAGATCAATATCTATGCTTTCGAGGCGAACGGTTTCGATGCAGACCCGGCTGAGTTGATTGTCAACACCCAAGAATATGCCATGCCTCGCTTGCGGGTGGCAGATCATCAATTTTTTGCTTCCGAAGGTTCTTCTATCACTTTAGGAAAGAATGGTAAGTTGACAGTTGCTGTGCAGAACTTCGGCACAAAGACCGCACGCAAGGTAAAACTGAACTTCAAGTTGCCAAACAACGTCTTTACAACCGATAGTCCTGAAATGACAATAGACAGTATTGCCCCGGGTGATGTGGCTACGTTGGACTATGGTTTCCTTGTGAATAAACGCTTTGACGGCGATTCCATTGCTGTGATGCTAAACGTCAGTGAAGATAGCCGTTCCACTTATCTGAGTGAAGCCTATAAGGTGAAGTTAGGCGATTACCTTACTTCTTCCAGTTCCATACAGATTAATGGAAATTTGGCTGCGCGCAAGGTAGCTGCCAAAGACTTTCAGATTGGTTTCAAGAGCGAGTTGATGGAAGATATTCCGGTAGGAGCAGTCAACCGCCATCGTTATGCCTTGGTTATAGGTAACGAAGATTATAGCATGACCGGTGCCAATGCAGAGATCAATGTGCCGTATGCAGTGAACGATGCCATGGTATTCCGTGAATATTGCATACGTACGTTCGGTGTACCCGACGGGCAGATTAAGATAGTACCCAATGCTACTGCCGGTATGATGCACGAACAGCTGGACTGGTTGGTAAATATGGCTAGTACTGATCCGGAAGCCGAATTGATATTCTACTATTCCGGTCATGGTAATAATGATGAGGGAACCAAAGAACCCTATCTACTTCCGGTAGACATCACAGGTAAGAATATTCGTTTGGGAATTTCGCTTGGCGACTTGTATAAACGTTTGGCAACTTATCCTATCAAAGGTGCATACGTGTTTTTGGATGCTTGCTTTAGCGGCGGTTATAAGAGTGCCGCACCTCTGCTTGCCCAGAAGGGAGTACGTGTAGTTCCGAAGGTAGGCTTACCGCAGGGACACACGCTGAGCTTCTCGTCCAGTAGTGGTGACCAGACATCAAGTGTATATCATGACAAGAAACAAGGTTATTATACTTACTACCTGATTAAGGCAATAAAAGATGCCAAAGGCGATCTTACTATGAAGCAATTATTTGAGACGACCAATGCCGAAGTAAAGAAGGCTACGGCTTTAATAGGTAAGATGCAGGAGCCTCAGTATATGGCTTCGCCCGTGTGGACCGAATGGGAAGACATAAGGTTGAAAGCGCCTGTGGAACAGAAGAAATAAGTGCTTAGGGTAAAACTGGTTTCCAAACAACAAAAGAATAAGGAGTAATCATCTTCCATGAGTTGATCTACTCCTTATTCTTTTGTTATGCCTGACGACCTTTATTCCATCACGCGGATAGGTGGAGCCAGAGGTATGAAATTCTTCGACCTGATTAAGCTTCGTGTGAATGGTAGCGGTGTCTTTTGTACGTCTTTCTTGATAAATTCTTCATAAGTAAGTTTACCCTCGCCGGCTGCTTGAAGTATTCTTTCTACTATCAGGTATCTGCTTTGTGCATTGAAGTAGGGTCTGTTATCGTTCATGCAACTGATTTCCTCGGAGCGTGTAATGCCTTTGGTATAATAATATCCTCCTTCGAAAATACCGACCTGGGGATAGTCCTGTATGTCGATAAATCTGTTCCAAGGTACTTCTTCCTTTCTGTGATAGGGCGAAACATTCTTATAGTAATTGAAGTTCTGCCATAATATTAAATTCTCTTTTTCTTCATCAGGAATCATTGCGTCATAAGTTAAATATTCATCAGCAAGCCTTCCAAAGCCGTGGCCGCCAAATTCATGGCGAACAATGTTCGGGAAAAGAGCCATATACGAGTAATCGGAATCTTCTGGTCGGGAGACAGGAACCATTGCAATGCTTTTCCCGTTACTTATCGTATAACAAGTGCCTGCATACGTATCTGCATTGATGATTAGGCAAATAGATGTGTTCTTTAAGTCTGATTCTGTGATACCGGGAGGAAGAAGGGCGTATGAAAAGACCTTGTCATAGTCAGTAATAATACCTGTTCCGCCCGTGAGGGTACTGGAAAATACAGTGTTTTTGTAGGTATCATCTACCAAGCTGCTAACTCCTGTTTCAGTGGAGTAAGCAGCAATCTTGTACACCGAGAAATACTCTCTGTATGTTTTATAGGGCTCGATTTCGAATAGTGCTTCAATGGCTTCGTCGGCATTCTGATCAAATAAACCTCCATAATTGAAGTGCTCGGGCAGGTAGCCGTCGCCGAGAAGTATCAGTTTGATGGGGTTAGGCTTCTTGCTGCTTTGATAAATGGTGTATCCTCCATCTCTATATTTGTCTTTATTGAGGCTTACGGGAATAGAGATTTGTTCTCCTCCATACTCTATGGTTAGTGCAAATGATGTACTGACGCGTTTGTCATTGTCAGTTACTTTGATTTGTATCGTTCCTTCCCCTTTTCCCGATAGAGGTAAAACGCTGATCCATTCGGGCCAGTCTTGATTTTTAATTTGCCAGTATGTATTAGTCGTGATAGTTAGTTCCTTGCCGGAGTCATCCGGATTGAATAGCAGTGATAGGGGAGAAATATTAAATTCCAAAGGAGATTGTTTTAGCTGTACACTCGCTGTTGCTCCTTCACCTGTTATTGACAAAATGGTATTTCTGCCTCGGGGAGTTGTATTAGGAGAAGCTTTGATGGATACTTGCGTACTGCCGGGACCTCCGGAAGAGGGCGAATACTGGATGTATTCTTGGTTGCCGTTCAATGAACCGACCCATTTGACATTGGAGTTGATAGTTAGTTGGACTTGCGTTCCGTCATTGGGCAGATTGATTTCGGCTTTGTCTATTTCTATCAATGTTTCATCTTCTTTGCTGCATGACCAAATAGCCAATCCCAAGATGAGAACAATGATAATTTTTGATAGTAGTGCTTTTTTCATAATTGCAGCATACACTTTGATTGAGGTGTATGCTGCAAAATTATAAAATATTTCTAGTATAACGAAGCTTTTACTTTTAAAGCAGGAAGAGAGTTTATTCTTCCGCCTGGAACTTACGGCTTACCTTCATCAGGTTGGTGCTGTAAGTTACTATATTCTGGGCCTCTTGTATCATGGTCAGGTAAACCATGCTTACTTTGATGCTGCCATTTTGGGTCTGAATGCGTTGCAGTTCTTCACGTTTCAGGTGGGCTAGCTGACCATTCAGTTCGTTGGCTTTCCGTATCTCGGTTTCAAAGCCTTCGTAATCGTTGTTTTCCAACTTACGGCGGCAAACTTGAAGCAGATAAGTAATATCTTCCGTTACATCGGCAAATTCACCTTTCTGTATGGGGTCAAGAGGGTTGAAGTTATTGTCGATATGTTCCAAGCACGGTTCGCACAGGCGACCTACACTGTATACCAATTCGCTGGCAAAGTCGTTACCCTGATAATAATAAAGTCCTTTTTCTAAGACGGTGTTGTTGTCGAGGCGGCACATGGCAAGTGTACCGGTGCGTTTCATTTGCTTTATAAGCTGTTTCTCGAACTTCACCGAACCCATGGCACGACGCAATCCACGGAGATTCTCATGTAAGAAAGAGGTTACGGTACGCTCAAAGTTCTCTTCCGTAAATTCCAGTATTCGGGTGAGTTCTTCGCGAGTATGCTTGCGCAACAAATCTAATACTTCGGCATTATCGTTGCTCTGCATCAGCTGTTTCAGTGTTTCGTTACCTCTTTCTTTCTCTTTGCGCTTTTTATACATCACTTGGCTGCGTATCAACATGAATACTGCCAAACCTATCAGGCCGATGATGGCAACCGTACCTCCGAAATAGATAATCATAGCTACGATGAAAGCGATAGTGAAGGCGGCACCCGCAGTGATAAACCATCCACCAATCACACTGAGCACACCGGTAATGCGGAACACAGCCGAATCACGTCCCCAGGCACGGTCGGCAAGCGAGGTACCCATAGCTACCATGAACGTAACATAAGTAGTCGATAGAGGCAGTTTCAGCGAAGTACCCACAGCAATGAGCAAGCCTGCCAAAACCAGATTAACCGAAGCACGCACCAAGTCGAAAGCAGCACCATCGGCAATGATGGCTTCATCTTTTTGGAAACGTTTATTTACCCAGTGCTTTGTACCTTCGGGCATTATTTTGGAGATTCCGTTAGCCATATTCATGCTGATGCGCACCAGTGTGCGGGCTATGGGAGTGCTTCCAAACGTTTCTTCACCCTCGTCCTGACGTGACAGATTGACGGAGGTCTTTATAACATTGTGTGCCTTTTTCGAAGTACAGAGGGCATATACCATGATAGCGCCTGCGCCGAACAAGAAGTACCAAGGGGTCTTGGCAGGGCCTAGCAGAGAAGTCATCAGGAAACCGTCGGGACCGGCAGACATGCCATTCGCTGTATAGTCTACAAACGAAGCGTATCCTGCCAAAGGCACACCGATGAAGTTAACCAAGTCGTTGCCCGCAAAGGCGAGTGCAAGAGCGAAAGTTCCCATCAGTACTACTACTTTGAATACGTTCACCTTCAACCAGTGCAATATCTGCATCAGTATGGTGAAGATTACAAAGAAGCTGAGAATCAGCATTCCGGTATTGTCCTGAATCCAATGCTTGTTGTCCGAAGTCATGAACGAACTATCTTTCAGACCCTTTATCAGCATGAAATAGATGATGGATGTAGCTGCTATACCACCGAAGATGGCAATGCTGTACTTCATCTTCTTCTTATAATTGAAGGTAAACACCACACGTGCCAGCCATTGAACCAGCATACCGAAGAAGAAGGCGATAGCAACCGAAAGGAATATACCCATGATGACGGATAATGCCTTGTCTGTGTTGATGAGGTCGCCCATTCCCAGTGAATCGTTGCCGTAGACTTTGATGAGTGCCAGTGCGAAAGTACCGCCCAATAGCTCGAACACCATTGAAACAGTAGTAGAGGTGGGCATACCCATTGTGTTGAAGACATCCAGCAATACAACATCGGTCAGCATCACGGCAAGCAGGATGCACATGATTTCGGCAAAATAGAAATGTTCGGGTTGATAGATGCCATGTCGTGCAATGTCCATCATGCCGTTACTGAGAGCTGCGCCTATAAAAACACCGATACCTGCAATGAACAGCACGGTTTTAAAAGAAGCCGCCTTTGCTCCGACAGCCGATTGGAGAAAATTGACCGCATCGTTACTGACGCCCACCACAAGGTCGAATATGGCAAGCACAAACAGGAAGATTACGATTCCTAAGTAGATTGTTTCCATAAATATGTATTTTATTTCTGGCTGCAAAGGAACGAAATGCGTGTTGCAGGGGAATGTCATACATATTACAGAAATGTTACAAAAGAGTTGAGAGTTGAAAGTTACCATGCGGCATATTATATAGCGCAGCTAACTTTCAACTTTCAACTTTTTAGCAAGGTACTCGTAAAAACTATATTGTGAACGAATCTTTTCTTTTTGAGGCCGCGAAGATTTCCAACGGTTACGCAGATGATCGTCTACGAAACAAGCTTTCCGTTTATCGGATAGTTGGATAGATAGCATATCGGTTAATTCTTCTTTCAGATCAGTATCTAAAATAGGAGTGACAGCCTCGATACGGCGATATAGGTTACGACGCATCCAGTCCGGCGAACCGAGATATATCTTAGGATTTCCATCATTGCCGAAATACCATACACGGGCATGTTCTAAGAAGGTATCCACTATACGGGTTATACGAATATTTTTGCTGTATGCTTGTCCGGGAATAAGGCAACAAATACCGCGGACAATTAAATCTATTTCAACACCTGCTTGAGATGCTTCGTAGAGGCGGTTTATCATAGTTGGGTCTTGCAGGGCATTCATTTTTAAGATAATTCTGCCACGTTTACCATTTTGTGCAAGCTCCATTTCATGGTCGATAAGGCGGTTTAATTCCGGTATCAGGTTGAAGCGGGCTACCAGTAAACGGTGGAAGACCGGATTCTCTTTTCCTTGCAGGGTACGGAATAGGTTATGCAAATCGTTAACAATAACAGAGTTGCAGGTAAAAAGTCCGCAATCGGCATAGAGAGTAGCTGTCTTTTCATTAAAGTTGCCTGTACTGATATACGCATAACTGGTCAACTTATGTCCTTCTTTGTCGCGGCGCAAAATAAGGGCTACTTTGGCATGTACCTTCAGCCCCGGTATACTATATATAATATTGATGCCGGCTGCTTTCATCATTTCGGCAGTGGCAAGGTTGTTTTCTTCATCGAAGCGGGCCTTCAACTCCACGAATACAGTAACCTTCTTTCCGTTTTGGGCGGCAGCTATCAAAGTATTGATAACTGTTGAGTTCTCGGCTACCCGATATTGGGTTACCATGATTTCACGTACGGTAGGCTCGTGTACCGCTTCGTACAGGAAGTGTATAAAGTGGTCGAAAGAATGGTAAGGATAATGCAGCAATAAATCTTTCTTCTCTACATAGCGGAAGATTGATTCGCGTTCGTCCAGGCAAGTCAGTTTCATTGGCTGAGGTTTCTTGATAGGGCGCACGGTATGGTTAGGATTGGGCAGATGACGTAAATCCTCCATATTGAGATGTTTGTCACCCGGTACTAACTCACGGCGATCTATGCGATAGGCATCTACCAGAAAATCAAGAAAGTCCTGAGGCATGGCACGGTCATATACAAAACGGCAGACTGCACCTATTTTCCGTTTCTTTACCTTCGTCTTCACCTGCTCTATAATTTCAGAGGTGTTTGCGGCATCATCTATTAGAATATCCGCGTCACGGGAAATCTTGATGCAATAACTGCTATCCACTTCATAACCGGGGAAGATGGTATCAATATTGGCTTTGATTATATCTTCGATAAACATCAGATAGTAATTCTTACCCACTTTAGGCAGCTCGATGAAACGGGGGACTTTGCTGTAGGGCAACTTCATCACAAAGTATTGGGTATGGTCGGGGGAGTCTGCCGGTACATTTTTTAGATAAAGACGTACGGCAAGGTATAGCCGATTATCCCGCAGAAATGAAATAACCTTATCCTTGCTTACAGGCACAGGAGCCAGGTAAGGGAAGATTTCTTCCCTAAAGAAGTTGCGTAGGAACTCTTTGTGGAAAGGCTCTACATTACGGCTTTGATAAAAGATGATATGATGTTTCCGCAAGGTCGGCAATATCTTTTGCTCATAGATGCGGATACGGTCTTCCATTTGACGGTTGACTTCCTTATTGATGGCATCAACCAGTTCGATGGCAGATTGTACGGACTCTTCGTCACTTTGGGCAGCGCCGGTAGCAACCGCTTTATGGTCTGCTACACGAATCTTGTAGAATTCTTCTAAGTTAGACGAATATATAGAAATGAAGTTGATGCGTTCGTACAGGGGCAATGTTTCGTCTTCAGCTTCCAATAGTACCCGGTAGTTGAAAGACAGCCAACTGATATCACGTTTGAAAAATCTGTTCTCCATAATGCTAAGGTTAAGTAGTTAGTGATTAACTATTAGTGATTAGTGATTTGCTGATATTTTGTTGTGATGAGAAATAAATCACTAATCATTAATCACTAATCACTATTTAAACTTTTCCCAAATATAGTTACCTTTGCAGATATAAACAATAGAAAGATGACAAAAGTTGGTTTATTATCAGATACGCATGCTTATTGGGACGAGAAGTACCTGCAATATTTCGAATCGTGCGATGAAATAT
>JAEXAJ010000189.1 GCA_023458215.1 Bacteroidota bacterium | reverse complement strand
CTTCGTCATCCCATCCGTGTTCGTCATCACCGATCAACAGACGTTTCGGGTCAGTAGACAAAGTTGTCTTACCTGTACCGGACAGACCGAAGAAGATAGCTGAGCTCTTGCCTTCTTTGTCAGTGTTTGCAGAGCAGTGCATAGAAGCCATGCCGTTCAAAGGCAACAGATAGTTCATGTAAGAGAACATACCTTTCTTCATTTCACCACCGTACCAAGTATTCAGGATAACCTGGATCTTCTCAGTCAAGTTGAATACAACTGCAGTTTCTGAGTTCAAACCAAGTTCTTTGTAGTTTTCAACCTTAGCCTTAGAAGCGTTCATGATAACGAAATCAGGTTCACCGAAGTTAGCCAATTCTTCAGCTGTCGGACGGATGAACATGTTAGTTACGAAATGAGCCTGCCATGCTACTTCCATGATGAAGCGCAGTTTCAAACGAGAGTTTTCGTTAGCACCGCAGAATGCGTCAACTACGAACAGTCTCTTGTTAGAAAGTTCTTTAGTTGCAAGATCCTTGCAAACTTTCCAGCATTTTTCGTCAACCGGTTTGTTATCGTTTTTGTATTCTTCAGAAGTCCACCATACAGTATTTTCACTGGTAGCGTCTTTTACGAAGAATTTATCTTTAGGAGAACGACCAGTATAAACGCCTGTCATTACGTTTACAGCGCCCATGTTAGTTACCTGACCTTTTTCAAAGCCTTCCAAACCCGGTTTGGTTTCTTCTGCGAACAGTACTTCGTATGAAGGATTGTGTACAATCTCAGTCACACCGGTAATACCGTACTTGCTTAAATCTAAATTTGCCATCTTTTAAATGATTTTTAAATTGGTATTTGGTTTATAATCGTTTTTCCTATCTCTCTTACCTTGCAAGGGGGAAATCAGTCTCAAAAAATCTCTTTTTTTCACTGCCTTTTAGTAGGCCCCTTGTTTTTCGCCTACAAAAGTAATACTTTCTTTTGAAAGAAGAACCTCATTACAGAAATTTTTCTTTAATAGGAAATCTTTTATAAATCCGTAACAATATCTGCAAACTGAACGTTGCAAATTTGAAGGAAATCGCTTTCTTTGTATTCGCTTTTCGTAGAGAAGCAGTAACTAAAACATATTAACTTGATAATAAACAATGAAGATTGTCAATTTTGCTGAGACTAATTCGATCTTGAACCAATACGTAGCGGAGATTCGTGATGTAGCAGTCCAGGGCGACCGTATGCGATTCCGCCGTAATATTGAGCGCATCGGAGAGATAATGGCGTATGAAATGAGTAAAGAACTGACTTACTCGGTGAAACAAGTACAGACACCTTTGGGGGTAGCACCGGTTGGTACGCCCGATGATGATGTAGTGATTGCTACTGTTTTCCGTGCCGGATTGCCTTTGCATACCGGTTTTTTGAATGTGTTCGACCGTGCAGGTAATGCTTTCGTTTCTGCTTATCGTTATTATAAGGATAAAGAGTGCCGCGTGGTAGATGTGCATATCGAGTATATTGCGACTCCCGATCTGACTAACAAAACTTTAATGTTGGTGGATCCGATGCTTGCCACCGGTGAGAGCATGGAACTTGCTTGGAAAGCTTTTCTGACGAAAGGGTTACCCGCCAAACTGCAAATAGCGTGTGTTATTGCCAGCCAACAGGGAGTAGATCATTTGGCGAAACTTTTTCCGGGTGATGAGGTGACTTTGTGGTGTGGAGCTATCGATCCCGATATGAACGAGCACTCTTACATTGTCCCCGGATTGGGTGATGCAGGAGACTTGGCGTTTGGAGATAAGATATAGTATCAGTTAATTCTATCCCGTTTGTCAGACACTGGTGTTTCGCTTGTCAGACGCCAGTGTTTGTTACGATGAACACCAGTCTTTGTCGTGATACACTCCAGTGTTTGACAAGCGGAACACCAGTGTCTGACAAAGGACTTGTACTCGTGCCATTAACTGCTCTTTCCGTAGTTACGTTTTATGATAGTTACATTGTAGAAGTTATTGTTTGCCAGCACTAGGTCTTCTTCATCGAAAGGACGGAGTTTGAACCAGAAATAAGTATCAGCCGAGGCTAGCAACATGCCGAATATTCCCATATAGAATATAATTGCCTCTCCAATACAAAAACCGTGAATGACGGGCAGTAATCCCAGTAATATGCCCGGTAGTAACAGGGCAACCCGAAAATACTTCAGGGCAATGGGAGTAGTCAGATAGAATCCGGCTACTGTAAAGCTGGCTTGCCAACGAAATGCTTTTCTATTCTTTCCACCAAGCCAATAGAGAGTTCCTGTCTGAATCGCTACATAAACAGAGAAGGCTGATACATAAAAAACGAAGGCTCCAAAATGGGTAAGCTGCTTGGCGATGGTGCCCATCCGGTATCCTATATTGTATGATGAAAACTCGTCCCATACATAAACATATAAACAGGTACCTGCTATTGATAAGATAAGAAAGTATATCAAAGCTCTTAAGTTGATAGATTTTGTTGATAACTTTACCTCCACTCCGTCGGGGTGACTAATGTTTTCCATGCTCATATTCATTGTTCCCATAAAGTTGTTCTTTTAATTTGTATGCTGCAAAGATAGGGAAGTCTAAAAAGAGAGAAGGTTATCAGAATGTTATCTTTATGTTAAGACGGACGAAAAAGAGTGCTTATATTTGCCTGAAATTTTTGTATGCCCCATCAATGATATACAAGGTGTCCGTGCCCGTATCTTTAACTTTCGTGCCGAATTTGTCGGTAAATTGCTTTACAATTTCTTCGGAACAATATTGGCTTTGCTCGTATTGCTGTTTTGTATCCGCAAACATGTAGATATCATTCGCCGGCAGGATGAGCTGGCTCCCCAATATACGCATAATCTTTTGGATAATAATCCGAACTGTTACGGGCATATTGGGGATTTAGCATACGTTATTCTACCGGTGGCACTTCCGATATACTACCATAGCGGTGATACTCGAACGAGATACTTTGTTCCTTGATATAGTGAATCAGTTCTACGCGCCCGTTTTTTACAGGAGGTGCGGTAGCGATATATTTATCAAAGCGGGCGGCCTGTTCGTACATCTTCATCGGGATGTCGGCGCGGCAAGTACGAATACGTTCGTAATCTTTCATAGTAATGAGGAATTGATCGAGCGATTCCTTCTTGAGCTGGCAACCGGTGGGGGCTAAGATTTCCGTGCGGTCATCGGCCGGATCGAAACTGATGACAAGTGGAGTACGACAAGTCTTTGCTGCCAGAACGATCATACGGATTTGTTCGTCGCTGTCACCGGGGAATAGACGTAGCGCCATGTTCTTCAACGGCAGGTAGCGGAACGCATTTTGCTCGCCATAGAGGTTGTTGACGTCACGGGCATGGGCAAACTCTTTCTGATAGGCTTCGGCATAACTTTTCTGATAGTCGGTGGTACTGCCGGGCTTATCGGTAATCTTCAGGAAACAAGCGCAGTAATTGGGGCCTCCCGCCTTTACACCGCCACCAAAAGCGGATAACTTCATGCCGCCGAATGGCTGGCGGTTGACGATAGCTCCCGTTATACCACGGTTGATATAGAGATTTCCTGCCTGAATGGAGTCTTTCCACTCTTTCTGTTCCTTTTCGTCGAGGCTTTGCAGACCGGAGGTAAGCCCGTAGTCAAGGCTGTTGACTAGCTTGATGCCTTCGGCAAGGTTCTCGATGCAAACTACGCTCAATAAGGGGCCGAACAGTTCCGTGCGGAAAGAATAGCTTCCGGGTTTCACCCCCCACTTCACTGTCGGGGCAAGGATATACTCCTTCTTATCAAGGAAGCGGGGCGGCACCAGCCACGATTCTCCCGGTTCGAGTTTGAAGGCGGCAAGTAGTTTCTCATTCTTGTTTGTTATCATGGGGCCTACTACGTTACCGGAGTTCCATACGCTGCCCACCTTCATGCTGGTGGCGGCGTCTTTCAGTTTCTCCCGGAAGTTCTTGTCTTCGTAGACGGAACGTTCCACTAATAGCAACGAACAAGCGGAACATTTCTGTCCGGCATTGCCGAATGCGGAAGTAACGATGTTCATAATGGCATGGTCACGGTCGCCGGATGCGGTGAGGATGATGGCGTTCTTGCCTCCCGTTTCGGCCGAGAGTGGGGTAGCCGGGTTGGAATGGGCTATGTTCTGAGCGGTATCGGTTCCACCCGTCAGGATGATGTGCTTGATGGCAGGGGCGGTGGTCAGTATCTTCAGTGCTTCGCGGTCGGTGATGATGACTTGCAAGGCTTCTTTCGGCACACCTGCATCCCAGAATGCCTGGGCAAACATCCAGGCTACCGGGGCGGCAACGGTTGCGGGTTTCAGTATAACGGTGTTTCCGCCGGCAAGTCCTGCCGCAATGCCGCCGATGGGAATGGCGCACGGGAAGTTCCACGGGGAGATGACGAGGATGGTTCCTTTGGGAGCCATATCTACATCAGGCAAGTTGGCAAAGGTCTGCATGGAAGTGGTATAGAAGCGGGCATAGTCGATACCTTCGGACACTTCCACATCGCCTTCTACAACGGTCTTTCCGGTGACGGCACACATGCAGCCTATCAGGTCACCACGCAAGTCGCCGAGGCGGTTGGCGGCTTCGTACATGATGCGGTGACGTTCTTCGAGGGTGGTGTTTCGCCAGCCTGCGGGGTCTTTCTCGGCAATGTCGATAATCTGCTTCACCTGCTCGCTGTTGGCTAGCGACATTTCGCAGACGCACACTTCATCATCCTGGCAGCGGTCCATATACTTGTGGCGTTTTTCGCATACTACCGTCTCGGCGCCTATCTGCAAAGGTATAATCTCGGGAGTATCGTTGGGCGATTTCTTCCAGCGGGCGAAGATATTCCGAACCCATTCCTGATTCTGAGCCAAGTCAAAGTCCGTGTCCGGTTCGTTCTTCATGACCTCCTGCGGTGGTACGGGCTGATAAGGTTTCAGGCGGTTCTGCGTGCGGGTAGGGATGTGGGTGATTTCATCTTTCAGGCGATAAGCGTCTTCAAACTGCTTCTCCAGGAAACGCCACGTATCGGTGCCCGGTTTCAGGTTGAAAGAGTGGGTCAGGAAGTTATCGGGTGCTGTATTCTCGTCCATGCGGCGCACCAGGTAGGAGACTGCGTTGAGGAAATGTTCGTCCTTCACGACAGGGGCATACAGAATAACGTGATTGCCCAATAGGGACTGCGCCCGCCATACGTGGTCTGCCATTCCTTCCAGCATTTCGAAGGTCATGTACTCTGCGCTGCCTAGTTTTTGGCTTAACAGATAGGCGTATGCGATGGTAAAGAGATTGTGCGACGCTACACCCAGATGGAGCGCTTTCGCGTTTTCGGGTTGCAAGGCGCGTTCCAGCAGATGGAGGTAATTGGCATCTACTTCTGTCTTGGACGAAAGTATCGGATTGGGCCAGCCACGAAGTGAGGAGATAACGGTTTCCATTTCCAGGTTGCAGCCTTTTACGATACGCATCTTTAGAGGAGCGCCACCATCGGCCAAGCGGGCTTTGGCAAATTCCAGCAACTCCGTTTGGAAGTCGTATGCATCGGGCAGATAAGCTTGCACCACGATACCTGCCGAGTAATTCTTGAACTCCGGTTTGCTAAGTACGGTCTTGAAGAGGCGCAAGGTGAAGTGCGTGTCTTTATACTCCTCCATATCCAGGTTGACGAACTTGGCATGCTTTACTCCGTTTCCATCTACGTATGGAAAGTCTATCGCCTTTTGATACAGGGCGGACATGCGGCGTACCAGTTCGGGGAAGCTCTCTTCGTAATTCAGCGCATGCGTCTGTGCATAGATACCCGATATCTTGACGGAGATGTAGTTGATATCGGGTGCTTCCAGAGATTCCAGATAGTGGAAGTAGCGGTGATCGGCTTCGCCGTTTCCCAATACGACTTCGCCCAGCAGGTTTACGTTCTGCCCGATGTTTTGTTTGGAACGTTCCGAAAGATGTTCGGTCAGTTTCGGTCTTGCCTCGTCAAGGATTACTTTGGCAGTATCCATGCGTAGGCGCTTCTTTATAATGGGTATAGCGATGAAGTCGAAATGATGTCCGAACGATTGGTACATCTTGAACAGGAAAGCGTCACGCTTATTCAGGAATTGGGGAACACCGTAACGGTCTATCAGGGTTTTGATGCGTGCCGCCAGTTTCTTGCGGTCGCGTATCTGCGACGATTCGTCCAGCATCTTCACGAGGAAGCGCTTGTCTTGCGGGCGTTGCACCATGACGGCATACTTATGCTGTTCGCGGCGTTCTTCGTCGGTAATGGTTTGTTCACAGGTATTATAAAGCTTCAGTACCCATTCTTGTACTTCGGCGATGGTTGGCTTGTTTTCCATATTGGTTTCCATGTTAAAGTAGTGAATACAAAGATCTGTACCTCTCTTCCTTTGAAAGAAGAGAAGCATTTCGGCTTATTGAAACATGGAACGAAGGGGAGGACTGAACATGACCGCACGATACCGATGCAAGGTCTGGAGAGCTTGCTGTGAAAACCGGTCGAAGAGAAGTTTTCGGTCCATAAGCATGATACTTAAAAAGATGCATAATATCGTATGCAAATATACACTAATTCTTTTGATATCAAAGGAATTAGGTGTGTTTTTGTATCATAGCGGTCTAAATGTGCATCTGTGAAATAGAAATTGACTACATTTGTGAGTGCAAATAGGGCTATTCGCTCAAAGCTGAACTATTAAATGAAATATATCTATGAAAAACCATGAACTGATTCTTGTGTATAGTGGGCTTCTCATGTCCTCAGTAGGTGCTTATGCGCAGAAAGCAAAGATGCTTTCAAAACCGAATATCATATATATAATGTGTGATGACATGGGTTATGGTGACTTAGGCTGTTATGGGCAGCCTTTTATCAGTACTCCGAACATTGATCGTATGGCACAAGAGGGCATGCGGTTTACACAAGCGTATGCCGGCAGTCCGGTAAGTGCCCCTTCACGTGCTGCTTTTATGACGGGGCAGCATTCGGGACATGGGCTGGTGCGTGGCAACAAAGAGTATTGGCAGGATGTACCGCTCATGAAGTATGGCGATAATGATGATTTCACACGGGTGGGGCAGCATCCGTACGATCCGGAGCACATCATTATCCCCGAAATAATGAAAGACAACGGTTACACTACGGGCATGTTCGGCAAGTGGGCAGGCGGATACGAAGGTTCCGTCTCTACGCCCGACAAACGGGGTGTTGATGAGTTCTATGGTTATATCTGCCAGTTTCAGGCGCATCTTTATTACCCTAACTTCTTGAACCGTTATAGTAAGTCGGCAGGAGATACGGCGGTAGTGCGAGTCGTGATGGATGAAAATATCAGGTATCCGATGTTCGGTCGTGACTATTTCAAACGGACGCAATATTCTGCCGATATGATTCATCAGGAGGCCATGAAGTGGCTCGATAAACAGGATGCCAAACAACCTTTCATGGGTATATTTACTTACACGCTTCCGCATGCCGAATTGGCTCAGCCCGAAGATTCCATTCTGCTGGGCTATCAGAAGAAATTCTTTCAGGATCGCACGTGGGGAGGTTCTGAAGGAAGTCGCTACAATCCTTCCGACCATACTCATGCGCAGTTTGCCGGCATGATTACCCGCCTGGACTATTACGTCGGCGAAGTTCTGAAGAAACTGCAAGAGAAAGGTTTGGATGAAAATACCGTCGTCATCTTTACCAGTGATAACGGTCCTCACGAAGAGGGTGGAGCCGATCCTGCTTTCTTTGGTCGTGACGGGAAACTTCGCGGACTGAAACGCCAATGTTATGAAGGTGGCATCCGTATTCCATTTATTGTGCGTTGGCCCGGAAAAGTACAAGCCGGCAAGGTGAACGACCATCAGCTAGCTTTCTACGATCTGATGCCCACTTTCTGTGACTTGGCAGGTGTAAAGAACTATGTGAAGAAATATACCAATAAGAAGAAAGAGGCGGATTACTTCGATGGCATTTCTTTTGCTCCCACGCTTCTAGGAAAAGAAGGCCAGCAGAAGCATAATTTCCTCTATTGGGAATTTCATGAAACAGACCAGATTGCCGTTCGCGCGGGTGACTGGAAATTGATAGTAAAGAAAGGTGTTCCTTCACTCTACAATCTCTCAACTGATATTCACGAGGATCACGATGTAGCTGCCGAACATCTTGAAATAGTGAAGCAGATGAAAGAAATAATCCGTTCGCAGCACCTTCCGAGTGAACTGTTTCAGGTTACTTTACCTGAGTTTTAAGATAACGTGAGTTCGATGAATTGGTGAAAGTAACTCAGATTCATTGAACTCACGTTTTTTAATGATGAAGAAGACATATTTGCTTTTGTGTAACTATTCAGGTGGTATAGTGTTTAAATCTCTTTTTTTATGAATTAGTCAAATATGTTTATTAATATTTGGCTAATTCATATTATATTCTTATCTTAGTCATATCTTCTTAATGGCCTATTAACGAAGTAACCGATATTCATTCTATGCTTTCTTTTTTATTGAAGAAAGTCGAAGAACAATCGCTTCTGATCGAGCGTCTGGAGTCTGAAAACAAAGAACTTCGTGAACGGCTTTCTCGTTTTAATCCTCCCTGTAAAGATAGCCACAACAGTAATCTTCCTCCTTCAAAGGAACTCCCTTCGAGTGAGTATATTCGTAAAACAAAGAGTCTGCGTATGAAGTCCTCACGCCGTCGTGGTGGTCAATAT
>JAEXAJ010000188.1 GCA_023458215.1 Bacteroidota bacterium | reverse complement strand
ACTATTCTGCCGAGAACATCCAGGTACTGGAAGGCTTAGAAGCGGTAAGAAAACGTCCCGCAATGTATATTGGTGATATTAGTATCAAAGGACTTCACCACTTGGTTTACGAGGTTGTGGACAACTCTATCGACGAAGCACTCGCCGGTTATTGCGACCAGATCGACGTGACCATCAACGAAGACAACTCTATCACCGTACAAGACAACGGACGTGGTATTCCGGTGGACTACCATGAGAAGGAAAAGAAATCCGCACTAGAAGTTGTTATGACCGTACTGCACGCCGGAGGTAAGTTCGACAAAGGCTCTTACAAAGTATCAGGCGGTTTGCACGGTGTGGGTGTATCGTGTGTGAATGCTTTATCAAAACACATGACCACACAGGTTTTCCGTAATGGCAAAATCTATCAGCAAGAATACGAATGCGGGCATCCGTTATACTCTGTAAAAGAAGTAGGCACTACCGATATCAACGGTACACGCCAGCAATTCTGGCCGGACGATACGATCTTTACTGAAACCGTATATAGCTACGACATTCTGGCTACCCGCATGCGCGAGTTGGCTTACCTGAACGCAGGTATCCGGATCTCTCTGACCGACCTCCGCTCAAAAGATGAAGAAGGAAATATCAAGAAAGAAATATTCCACTCCGAAGAGGGTCTGAAGGAATTTGTCCGTTACGTAGACTCCTCACGTGAGCACTTTATGAACGACGTGATCTACATCAACACCGAAAAGCAAGGCACTCCGGTGGAAGTAGCAATCATGTATAATACTTCCTACAACGAGAATATTCACTCTTATGTGAATAATATCAATACCATCGAAGGTGGTACTCACCTTGCCGGTTTCCGCCGTGCACTGACCCGTACGCTGAAGAAATATGCCGAAGACAACAAGATGCTTGAGAAGGCCAAAGTTGAGATTGCCGGCGACGACTTCCGCGAAGGTTTGACTGCTGTTATTTCTATTAAGGTGGCAGAACCGCAATTCGAAGGACAGACCAAAACAAAGCTCGGAAATAACGAAGTAATGGGTGCCGTAGACCAGGCAGTGGGAGAAGCACTCTCCTATTATCTGGAGGAACACCCCAAGGAAGCCAAACTGATAATCGACAAAGTAGTATTGGCTGCCCAGGCTCGTGTTGCTGCACGTAAAGCGCGCGAATCCGTACAACGCAAATCTCCGATGTCCGGTGGTGGCATGCCCGGCAAACTGGCCGACTGCTCCAGCAAAGATCCTGAATTATGCGAATTATTTTTGGTCGAGGGTGACTCGGCAGGTGGTTCGGCAAAACAAGGACGTAACCGTGCATTCCAAGCTATTCTTCCGCTTCGCGGTAAAATTCTGAACGTAGAGAAAGCCATGTGGCACAAAGCGTTCGAGAGCGATGAAGTAAACAATATCATTCAGGCGCTCGGCATCCGCTTCGGCGTAGACAGCGAAGACAGCAAGGAGGCCAATGTCGACAAGCTGCGTTACAAGAAGGTAATTATCATGACCGATGCCGACGTCGATGGTTCTCACATCGACACACTGATTATGACGCTTTTCTTCCGCTACTTCCCGCAAGTAATCCAACAAGGGTATTTGTACATTGCTACCCCGCCGCTCTATCTGTGCACCAAGGGTAAGGCAAAAGAATATTGCTGGACCGAAGCACAACGTCAGAAGTTCATCGACACTTACGGTGGTGGTTCAGAAAATGCCATTCACACCCAGCGCTACAAAGGTTTGGGTGAAATGAACCCGGAACAGTTGTGGGAAACGACCATGAATCCGGAAAACCGTATGTTGAAGCAAGTAAACATTGAAAATGCTGCCGAAGCCGATTATGTATTTTCCATGTTGATGGGTGAAGACGTAGGTCCTCGCCGCGATTTCATCGAGAAGAATGCAACGTACGCCAATATCGACGCATAAACAGTAAGGGCCTTGCCTCCGGGCAAAGCTTTGATATACGTTTTTATTAACCAACCTCACATCTTACAACGAAGAAGCCCCGGACGGGCAGGACAATCCTGCTGACCGGGGCTTTTCTTGTTTTCTTATTTCCTTCTAAAAGGGCAGAGCGTCAATACGATTCGTCGTCATCTGTCAGTTCCAACTCAGCAGGATCCACATCCAACCGAATGCCGCCATCTTTGTATTCAAGGAGCAGAGCACCGTTGCCAAGCCAGTGCAAGCCGGTGAGGTATGTAGCGTGTCGCATGCTATATTTCAAAACAGGGATAAAGCCTTCCTCCTTGTTTTCCGGGCGAAAGTTGTAAATAATCAGTTCGTCCTCATCATCAAATATCCGCCGTGTGGTGGCAACCGTCCCCGCATCACCATTCACCGCCACATAGTCGACTGGAAGAGACATACTTGCTCCATCGTCGTGCACAACGTAGTAGCGAACATCATTGAAATCGCCTACACTTGAAAAGGCGAGGTGATATTTCAACTTGAAATCGTAGCCGTAATACTCGTAACGACGACCTTCATCGCTCACCCTGAATAGTTCGTTGCCCAATGAGCCACGAATGACAAGCGGACGCTTAGTGTCACACTTATCAAAGTCAAAGTACTTGGAGTTACACGATTTCAGTTTGAGGGCAGCGCACATATCGGGCGTAAGTGCGGTTTGCCGCACATCGGGACTTAACTCGTTGATCTCATAATAGCTTTCAGCAATGAGCTTGTCACGTTCATAACGCTTTCTCGATGACATGCCACCTTCGGTATTATAGGTCTCGAAGATGCCATCACGTTCCCAATCGTAAGTATAGCGTTCTATCGACAACAGTTTGCCCTGCCGGTAATCGCGTATCTCAATACAGTTTTCAAGGCTATCCATACAGGTAGAGTCACATTCATCTTTGAAAGACACATGTCTTGGTTCGCTGTTCGGACTATCAAAGATAGTGCGCTTAATCAATACCGGTCCTTCGCTGCCCATACCGTAACATTCTTCAAGCACAGGCGAACCGCCTTCGCTATAAAGTTCACGTACTATTTTAGCCGGGATTTCACTCTGCGAATCTTCGTATATGTAAGTCTCCGACCAACCGTCCTGCAAGTTGTCCTTATAATTCACAACTTCCATCAGTTGTCCGTTTTCATCCCAATAAGTACTGATTCCATTGAGCACTCCGCCGGCATACTCACAGGCTCTGCGCCCGTTGCCGTTTTGATACCATTCTCTATAAATACCCTCTCTCCCTTTATCGGTGGTACGGTACTCCTCAAAACGTTTGCCGTCGAAGAAGAAATTTCGATGAAGAGTTTCACGATCATTCAACCGGATACTCTCATTTATAAGAGCGTTACTCTTTGCATCGTAATGACGAACGGTATCGCCCTGAAGACCTTTCTTAAAGTTGGCAATGTAGTAGCGCCTCACAAAATCCTCATCAATGTAACTCACTTTATAACAGCCATTCATCGGTTTGCCATCATAAAGATATAGTTTTCCCTCTTTCTGATACTTTATATTGGCATCGAACACCGGTTGCTGGGCTTGAACCAGTACCGCAAACAATAAAGGGAAACCCATGAGCAAAGCTCTGAGTAATTGTATTTTCTTATTCATATTAATAGCGCCTTAGGAATAAGGCAATCTTTCTATAACATATTCTGTTTCTGCATCTCTTCCGCTACCAGCTCCAACTCGGCATACCAATCTTCGCCGAACTTGCGAATCAACGGTTCTTTCAAGAACTTATAAACGGGTAGGTTTTCTTTCTTTCCAAGCAGAACAGCCGCCTTGCAAACATCCCAACGATTATAGTTAACTGCTTTATAAAGACCATAGTTCCCTATTCTGATGGGATAAAGATGACAAGAAACAGGTTTATAAAAGTCTGTTTTCCCTTCACGGTATGCCTTCTCGATAGCGCAATAGCAACAACCTTTTTCATCATAACAAGTAAAAACGCAGTCTTTGTTATTAACGATAGAAGTAACCAAATCGCCCTCACGATCGGTATAAACAACACCTTGTTTCTCTATCACAGCACGCGCTTCGGGTGCCAGTCCCTCCCAAATAACAGGAAGCACCTCTTCCAACTTCTCTATCTCATCCAACTCTACCGGAGCACCGGCATCTCCCTCAATGCAACAAGCACCCTTACAGGCGTCAAGATTACAAAGAAACTTCTCACGAAGTACATCAAAACTAACTACTGTATCTCCTATCTGAATCATAATCTTTCCTTCTTTTTCGAGTATGCAAAAATACAAAAAAGGCGTGGATTGATAAGAATCCACGCCCTTCAATTATTATAATAGAACTTACTTTATCAAGTCTTTACCCGTCATATCAGCAGGCTGAGCCATACCGAGAATGTGCAGGATAGAAGGAGCAACATCAGCTAATACACCATTCTCAACCTTTGCATCCTTGTTTGCAGTTACATATACAAACGGAACGGGATTCAATGAGTGAGCCGTATTCGGAGTGCCGTCTTCGTTCAAAGCGTGATCGGCATTACCATGGTCGGCAATGATGATTACTTCATAATCGTTTGCCTTAGCAGCTTCTACGGTATCTTTTACGCAGTCGTCGATAGCTTTTACTGCCTTCTCGATAGCTCCGTAAATACCGGTATGACCTACCATATCGCCGTTAGCATAGTTCACAACGATAAAGTCGAACTTTTGGGTATTGATAGCTTCTACCAGTTTATCTTTCACTTCATAAGCACTCATTTCCGGCTTCAAGTCGTAGGTAGCTACTTTCGGAGACGGAACAAGGATACGCTCTTCGGCATCATACGGAGTTTCACGACCACCGTTGAAGAAGAAAGTTACGTGAGCATACTTCTCAGTCTCGGCAATGTGGAGCTGAGTCTTGCCATTGGCAGCGAGGTATTCGCCCAATGTATTCTCAACATTGTCTTTATCGAAAAGAATATGAACACCTTTGAAAGATGAATCATACGGAGTCATACAATAGAATTGCAAGCCCGGAACGGTATGCATACCTTGTTCAGGCATATCTTGCTGAGTAAGAACCACTGTAAGTTCTTTAGCACGGTCGTTGCGGTAGTTGAAGAAGATAACCACGTCGCCTTCCTTGATAGTACCGTCGCAATTGGCGTTTACAATCGGCTTGATGAACTCGTCTGTTACACCTTCATCGTATGATTCCTGCATAGCTTGCACCATATCGGTAGCTTTCTTTCCCGTACCGTTTACCAACAGGTCGTATGCTTCTTTTACACGCTCCCAACGTTTGTCACGGTCCATAGCATAGAAACGACCGATGATAGAAGCAATTTTACCGGCCGACTTCTCACATTGTGCAGTCAGCTGTTCGATAAAACCTTTACCGCTCTTCGGGTCAGTATCACGACCGTCCATAAAGCAGTGAATGAAAGTATTCCCGATGCCATACTCCTTAGAGATATCACAGAGTTTGTATAAATGATCCAATGAGCTATGTACACCGCCGTCAGAAGTCAGACCCATGAAATGGATGCTCTTTCCGTTTTCTTTAGCATAAGAGAAAGCAGAAATGATTTCTTCATTCTTCAAGATGCTGTTATCCCGGCAAGCACGGTTGATCTTTACCAAATCCTGATAAACGATGCGTCCGGCACCAATATTGAGGTGACCCACTTCCGAGTTACCCATTTGTCCGTCGGGCAAACCAACGTTTTCACCGCTTGCCTGAAGCTCGGAGTGCGGATAAGTAGCCAACAGACTATCCCAGTAAGGAGTCGGTGTATTGAAAATCACATCATCTTTGCCTTGATCGCCGATACCCCAGCCATCAAGAATCATTAAAAGGGCTTTCTTGCTCATAATATTAATAGAATTTAATTGTACAATCTTTTCCTATGCTGAAAACGTTCTATGAATTTAGCGGTGCAAAGGTACAAAAAACAGTCGTTAATGCGTAGTCTTTCAAATGATTTATGTACTTTTGCCACGCTTTAAAAAACAAAAAACAAGAAATATGGACGATTCAAACCCACGAACGTGCAATAGTATTCACCATTAAAGCGAACGGAGTCCGTTGATCGCAACGCCTCTGTACGCACCTAAAGAAAGGAGGCAACACAATGAGAAAGTATCTCTACAGCGAAAGCGGCTTCATTGAAAAGACTACGTGGCAACCCAATTGCTGGGTAAACGTAGAATGTCCGGACAATGACGATTTTCAATTCTTAACCCAAGATCTTCAAGTTCCCGAATCATTTTTGGAAGACATAGCCGACGTGGACGAACGCCCCCGCACGGAAACCGAAGGCAACTGGCTGCTCACCATCCTGCGCATACCGATGCAGAGCAACCAGCGTGGCGTTCCTTTTATCACCGTCCCCATCGGCATCATTACCAACGACGAAATCATTGTTTCCGTTTGCTACCACCACACGGAGCTGATACCGGACTTCATCCAGCACACGCGCCGGAAAGGAATCGTAGTAAGCAATAAGCTGGACTTAATCCTTCGGATTATCCACTCCTCCGCCGTCTGGTTCCTGAAGTATCTGAAACAAATCAACAACGACGTAGCTACCGCCGAAAAAGAATTGGAGAAAAGCATTCGAAACGAAGACCTCCTGCAACTGATGAAACTACAAAAGACATTGGTTTACTTCGACACTTCCATTCGTGGCAATGAAGTGATGATAGGACGACTGCGAAACATCTTCCAAGGTACCAACTACCTCAATATGGAATTGCTGGAAGATGTAGTCATCGAATTGAAGCAGGCATACAACACAGTCAATGTTTATAGTGACATCCTTACGGGAACCATGGATGCTTTTGCTTCTATTATCTCCAACAATGTAAATGCCATCATGAAACGCATGACAAGCCTTTCCATTACCTTGATGATTCCTACGTTGATTGCCAGTTTCTACGGCATGAACGTAGATATTCACTTGGAAGAATTTCCGCATGCGTTTCTATCCATTATCATTCTGTCTGTGGTACTCTCAACCATTACTTTTGTATGGTTCAGGAAGATTCGGTGGTTCTAAAAGATAGGCATTGGCTACTCAATAAAGACAACTAACCAATCAATTTGAAATCAGTTAATTTCAAATTGATTGATTACATCGCTTGTTTCTCTCACAATAAATTCTTATCTTTTTGTATATAAAACAGTTACATTTATGGATAGACCTTTCGTTTATGGCAAGATAGCCGATAAAGAGAACTTTACTAACCGGAAGAAGAATGGGTAAAGTTTATTCAAAAGAGATTCACCGATGAAGCTACACCGGAGATAATCAACCGGGCTTTTCAGGACATCATCGGACAACTCAGCCTTCTCTTTGCCAATATTATCGATGCACTGACGCCTAAACAGATAAGCTTCTTGATAGCCGTAGCAGACGGAATCACTAACTTTTCATCCAAGGAAGTACTTTCCAAATACCGGTTGGGAACATCCGCCAATATAAAGAATTTAAAGAAAGTGGCCACAGAGAAAGATTTGATCGACACACTGCCCGGCAATAAGATAGAACTTCAAGACCCGGCATTTGCCTATTGGTTGAAGCACATTTATAAATAAGGACTCATAAAGATTCACAGTCTATCTTGTCAGAAATTCAGTGCCAGTTGTCCGTCGCCCAGCAGATTGAACGTCATGCGGTGATAGGGCGTAGTACCTTGTTCGGCAATGGCAGCACGATGTTTCTTGGTTGGATATCCTTTATTATTGTTCCAGTCATAATGAGGATATTCTTCATGCAAACGATTCATATAATCGTCCCGATAAGTCTTGGCAAGGATGGAAGCGGCAGCAATAGAGAGATATTTGCCATCGCCTTTCACGACAGTGGTATGTGGCAGATCCCGATATTTCTTGAAGCGGTTGCCATCAATAATCAAATGTTGCGGACGGAGTTTCAGCTGGTCCACAGCGCGGTGCATGGCGAGAAAAGAAGCATTCAGGATATTAATCTTATCTATCTCTTCGGGAGAAACGACGCCTACCGCCCAGTCCAAAGCTTCTTTCTCTATAACTTCCCGCAAAGCATAACGTTGTTTCTCGGTCAGTTGCTTGGAGTCATTCAGCAGTTCGTTCTGGAAGTCTTTAGGTAAAATAACAGCAGCGGCATATACAGCGCCTGCCAAACAACCACGGCCCGCTTCATCGCACCCGGCTTCAATCAAATCTTCGTTTAAATATGGTAATAACATACTATATCGCTATCTTTGAGGCAACAAAGATAAATCTTTTTGGAGGTTTACCGGACTTTTAAGTAGAAATAATTAAATTTGCAGAAATAAGCCCCTAATATGAAAAATACTCTATATCTACTATTTATATATTTCTTTCTACTAGCATACCCTCTGAAAGCCCAAGATGCAAATCAAGCTCAAAAACTAATTGAGCAAGCTCAAAAGTACTTGTTTAATAACCCCAAACAGGCTTCTTATTACGCATCCCAAGCAGCTGCCATGTTCAATGAGGATGCTCCCAACGAAGTCCGTGCCCAAGCGATGCTTCTTTACTGCCAAGCGGAGCAACTATTAGGGAACTTCGATCTAAGTATCAAGAACCTTTATGATGCCCAGAAGTACATTAATCCGACAAACAAACGGCAGACGGCACAACTTTACTCCCTCATGGGACGTGTATACAGCAAATTAGGAGATTACAACAAAGCCATCGAATTGAATGATAAAGCAACTTCTATCTTCAAAGCCATAGGAGATTCCGCCTCCGTTGCCGGATGTTACAACGAACGCGGAGTGATGCATCACTTTCTCAGTGAGTTTATTGTAGCCGAACGATTTCTGCAACGGGCCCTTGCCATCAACCGTGCCCAGCACAATTTGAAGGAGATAGCAACTAACCTGAACAATCTTTGTCTATATCAAGGAAATACGGAAGAAAAACTATCCTTTATACAAGAAGCAATCGCTATCAACAAAAATCTCGATGCACAGTGGTCTCTCGGTGAAAATTATAATAATATGGGCAAACAATACTACTATAGCAAGCAGTATTCCAAAGCCCTGGAAGCCTTGCACAAAGCACATGATTATGCACAAACCATAGGTGCCCGTGAACTACTCTGCGACAATTACGAGTACTCCGCTATGGTATGTGCCGCCATAGGAAACTATGCACAAGCCTACAAGCATTTAGAACAAATGTACCACTTGAGCAAAGACCTGCAAAGCAGCAACAAACTGCGCAATATAGAACAAGAAATCTCCTATAAGAGGTATCAAGACCAAAAATATGCTACCGAGATGCAGGAACAAACTTACAAGATTGAGATACTGAAACGTAATTTGTGGCTTATGGGCACCATCCTGATACTTGGAGTGGCATTTAGTATCTTCTTATATAAATGGTATAAAAGACACAAAGACCTGCAACTGATAGAAGCACGCTATCAACTGGAACTCTCCGAGCGCGAAGTCTCTGAGCTTAAACTCCATCAGCAAGAATTGGAACTGCAAAACATACAAAACGCCCTTCAAGACAGCCGACAAGAAGTTACTAGCTTTGCCGTATTCCTAAAAAGTCGCAATGAGTTACTGGACAAGATACGAGAAATGATTAAGGAAGGGTACAAAATGGATAACCAATCTCTTATTCCTCACCTAAAAAAAGTAAACGCATACATCAGTCAATATCAAAGTGGCGACAAAGCCAATTCCACTTTGCTAATGAACATCGAAGACAAGAACAATGAATTCTTGCAAAAACTCGTATCCCTCCACCCTAAACTTACCCAAGGAGAAAAGTATCTTGCCTCCCTGCTAAGAGTCAACTTATCCACCAAAGAGATATCCATGTTAACCGGTACCACTCCCAAAACCATCAACATGAACCGGTATCGTTTACGCAAATCTCTCAATTTATCATCCGAAGAAGACTTGACAGACTACTTGCAGAATATATAATTTATGTAATTTTGCAATAACGCAGGAAACTGTATATTGTAGATATAACAATTCACATATAACTATTATATATCAATTATTTATCTAGCAATTTGTAGACAATAAAACAACAAAATCACCTTCTTTGTAGTCCACCTGTAGATAACATTAATTAGCACTTTTTGATTAGTACCTCTAATTTAGCATTGTGAAAGACAAGATTATTAACCTTAAAAACTTATTCACAATGAGTAAAAGTAACAATTTAAAAGAAAGAGTTATTCAACTGCTTTTCCTCTTAGCTCTTATGTTCCCTACAGGCGCATGGGCGCAAAACATTCAGTTGACAGGTACCGTAACAGATGCTACCGGCGAAACCGTAATCGGCGCTAGCGTATTAGAAAAAGGTACAACGAACGGAGTAATTACCGATATTGACGGAAACTTCGCTTTAAGTGTTTCTCCCAATGCTACTATTGTTATCTCATATGTGGGCTATGCTTCCCAAGAGATTCCATTGAATGGTCGCAAAAATCTAAAAGTTGTACTGAAAGAGGATACCGAAATGTTGGACGAAGTAGTCGTTATCGGTTATGGTACAATGAAGAAGAGCGACATGACGGGTGCTATCTCTTCAGTAGATACGGAAGAGTTAACCAAGCGCGCTACTACCAACCCGGCAGAAGCCCTGCAAGGCAAAATTGCCGGAGTAAACATCATGAAATCCGGCGGTAATGCAGGTGCAGGCGTTTCTGTAAAAATTCGTGGTGTGAAGTCCTTTGGCAGTAATGAGCCTCTTTACATCATCGATGGTTTCCCTGGTGATATTAATAACGTAAATCCACAAGACATTCAATCAATGGAGGTTCTTAAGGATGGTGCAGCCGCAGCTATCTACGGTTCAGTTGCCGCCAACGGTGTAATTATCATCACTACTAAAAACGGTAAGAAAGGCGACACCTATATCGACTTCAACACGTACTTGAGCATGACTACCGTGGCCAACAAACTGGATATGGTAAATGCCAACCAATATAAAAGTACCATCAAGACGATGTTCGAGAACTACAATGCCCAGTATCCTAATAAACCGGAAAATATCCCGGCTTATACAACCCAGGATACAGGTGTAGACACCAATTGGCAAGATCAGATGCTTCGCACCGGACTCTCACAGAATTATATGTTCAGCGTACGTGGTGGCAGTGAAACGGCCCAATATTCTGTTTCTTACAATCATGCAGATGATAAAGGTATCTTCTTAGGCAACAATTTCCGCCAAGACAATGCCCGCATGAAGATGCACATGAGCAAATATATCTTTGATATTGATGCTAATCTCAGTTTCCGCTACACCAAGAGCAAACAACCACAATACAGTTTGCGCGAAATGTACGGATCTTCTCCGCTACTTCCCGTTTATGATGAAAATGAGAAATACGGCTTCGCCTTGACACAGAGCCAGCAGCTCCCTGCCGCCAACAATGTTATGGCCGACCATACCTTCCGCGATGCAGCTACCAAAAACTTCTATACTACAGCCAACGTATCACTAGGTATAAAGCTGACTTCCTGGCTCAACTTTAAATCAAGCTATGCTTATCGCGGCACACACTACCGCTACTCACTTCATTATCCTGACTATATTTCAAACAGTCAGAATCCTTATCTATACCCCTACCAGCAGGAAAAAACGTACTACTGGGAAGAACAAGTAATAGATAATGTATTGAACTTTAACAAAGAATTCGGTAAACATAGCATAAACGCGATGATAGGTTCTTCTATCACTACTACCAAGTACAACGACAGTGGAGTAAGTGTTACCGGAAAGTCAACACAATACTACATTGACTCTAATGGAAACCTGGCTACGAAAGACGAGCCTGCCGGGTTCCTCGATCCTAGCTTCAGCACTATCAACGCCGGTTTGGGTGGAACCTATGCCGGAGAAGGTACAAAGTATAAATACAACCGCGCCTCTTTCTTCGGTCGTGTTAACTACAACTACGATAACCGTTACCTTATCCAGGCTACCATGCGCTACGACGGTTCTTCTAAGTTCGGTTCCGACAACCGCTGGGGTTGTTTCCCCTCAGTGGCTTTAGGTTGGAGAATCAGCGAAGAGGCTTTCTATCCGGAAGATTCCTTCATCAACAACTTGAAATTCCGTGCAAGTTGGGGCCGTCTTGGTAACGAGAACGCATTGGGATATTATGACTTCCAAGCCCTGATTTCGAACAGTAACCGTTGGGAAGGCGGCTATATACAAGGAGGAAACGCATGGACAGGTTCGGCTTCATGGGAAATGGAGAACCGCGGTTTGAAGTGGGAAACCACTGACACCAAGAACATCGGTTTCGACTTTGGTATGCTCAGCAACAAACTTACGGGTAGCATTAACTACTACATTAACCAGACCGAAGATCTTTTGATTACCAAACGTTTGTCTCCTTCGGCTGGCTACGAAAACCCAATTTTAAACGTTGGTAAAATCCGTAACAATGGTGTGGAACTGGAACTGAACTGGAGTGACCAGATTAAAGACTTTGAGTATAATGTAGGTCTCAATTTCTCTACTACCAAGAACAAAGTGGTTGAACTAGCTGATAAAGGTCAAGCTTTGCCTGCAACCGGCTTGCTGTGGGATACCGACCATGTTCCTGCTTATGCCAAAGAGGGTAAACCCATCAGCGGTTTCTATCTTTACCGTACAGACGGCATCTTCCAAAGTGACGAAGAAGCCGCAGCTTATGTAAACAAGGATGGCAAACGCCTCTTGCCAAATGCCAAAGCAGGTGATATTCGTTTTGTCGACTTAGACGGAAACGGCGTTATTGACGAAGATGACAAAGATTACTGTGGCACCGGTATACCCAAGTTCGAAACCAACCTCAACTTCTCCGGCTCCTATAAGGGTTTTGACATGTCGTTCAGCCTTAGCGGTGTTTTCGGACACAAGATTTACAACGGTAATCGTTATTTCTACGAATCAATGAACGCACCGTCCAACATGTTGAGTAGTGTAGCTAATGCCTGGAGTCCTACAAATACCCATACAGATATTCCGCGTCCGGTATACAACGACCCGAACGGTAACTCACGCGAAAGTGAACGTTTCTTAGAGAATGGCAGTTTCGTACGCCTGCGTCAAGCGCAAATAGGTTACACTCTGTCCAAATCATTACTAAGAAAAGTGAACATTGAGAAGTTACGCTTCTATATCAGCGGTGATAACCTGTTCACCATCACCGGCTACTCTGGCGTTGACCCCGAATTCTCAACTTCCAGCCCGCTGAACTCGGGTATAGACCGTTACATTTATCCGTTCACTCGTTCATATACAGTAGGTGCGCAACTTACATTCTAACACCCAAATAAAAACGAAACAATATGAAAAAACTTATATATTTAGCAAGTTTATGCCTTGCGCTGTTTTTTGCATCATGCGATGACTTTCTGACCGTTTCATCTCCCGACAAGTTGACCACCGGTAATTTCTGGAGAGACCAAAAAGATGCTGAAGCCACCATGGCCTCAGTCTATGCGCAGCTCTATCATGGTGATAGTTACGCTACCAGCGAAGTGAGATGGCCGGTAGAAGCTTTCCGCACTGATCTCTATAATTTAGGTGCCGATGCCATCAATTATCAGACTTGGACCGACATATACAAGTTCACCTATACCAACGGTAACACACAATTTTCTTATTACTACCAAGACCTCTACCGTGGCATTAACTTTGCCAATCAGGTATTGGAATACGTTCCTAAAATCCCTGTAGAAGGTATTTCGGAATCTAAACGTCAAGAACTGATGGCCGAGGCTCATTTCATGCGTGGTTACTATCATTTAATGCTAATTCTGAACTGGGAGAAAATTATTATTCGTGATATTTACCTTTCCAATGCAGCCGACCTGAACAAACCCCTGTCAGAACGAACAGCTTGTTGGGACTTCGTTATAGATGAATTGAAGAAAGGAACTTCATTACCGTCCACTCGCCCTGGTACGGAACTGGGACGTGCTACTTCGGGAGCAGCCAATGCTTATTTGGGATTTGCTTACCTGACCCGTGCTTATGAGGAGCCTGCTCAAGAAGAAACGTATCTGAGAGAAGCCTTATCGGCCCTGAATGAAGTAAAGGGATATGAGCTGGTTAGCGGTAAGAAATTGATCCAAATGTTCAACGGTCAAAACAAAAACTGCACCGAATCTATTTTTGAGTTACAATACTCTTCAAACACTGATAACGGCGCACGTTACTATTCCTACATTCATTGTTTTGTAGCAGCTGTTGAGATGGGCGGTTGGGATGAAATCCTGCCGAGCCCTGCATTAGTAAACGAATTCAAGAAAGAAGGAAGAAAGGAAAGCGATGGGCTCTATGACCAGCGTCTCTATAACACCATCTACTTCCAGGATGACTATTTCAACGGACAAGCCGATGGAGAATTGATTTACGGTGAATATGCATACAATGACTTGTTTTGGGATTGGAAAAAGGATGACAAAGGAAACTTCCTTGACAAAGATGGAAACATCCTTCTTGGCTCGGATGGTAAACCTTCCAAAACCCCGGAAAAGGACGGAGGCATAAAAGTACCTTATGACCGCCCGGCATTCCGTCGTTTCACTCCAGAGACAGAAGCCGAACTGGATACTCGTTGCCCATTCAACATTCCTCTGATGCGTTATGCTAATGTAATGTTAATGAAAGCCGAAATTCTGAATAAACAAGGACATCCCGAGCTAGCTATTCCGCTGATCAATGAAATCAGAGCTAAACATGGAAACATGCCCGCCATGAAGGGAACCACACAAGCAGAAGTGCAAGCTCAGATTGAGCATGAACGCATTATCGAATTCCCATTGGAAAGTTATCGTTGGTACGATCTGCGCCGTTGGGGCAAACTTGAACAAACTCTAGGGGATCGCGGTTTTGTTAAGGGTAAACACAATTTTTACCCCATTCCGCTGTGGGAAGTAAATGCAAATTCAGCATTGAACGGATCTGCAACAGAAACAAATAACTAATTCTTTCTCTAAATAACTCTCTTTACAAGGCGGCATTTGCCCCGTGCAATGTCGCCTTGTTTAATCTTAAAGCTTTATCTTTGCATTTGCGAAAATAGGCTGCACCTCTGCATAAACAAGCAAGCTTGCTTCTGCTTTCGGTTTGCACTATCTTTGCCCTCAAAAACGACATAGATATGTTTACAATTATCGGACTAATGCTCACAGGAATGCTGCTGGGCTATCTCTTACGGAAACGAAATCTTAGTAAAATCCATAAAGTAATCACAGTGCTTATTTGGTTACTCCTCTTCATCCTGGGGATTGAAGTAGGAGGAAACGAGCAGATTATCAAAGGACTTCACACTATCGGTATGGAAGCTGTCATCTTGACAATAGGCGGAACACTGGGAAGCGTCATCGCTGCTTGGGCACTTTGGAGAGCCTTGTATAAAAGGAAAGGAGGACAAGCATGAAAGGAAGTCTTATCATAGTAGGCTTTTTTGTACTGGGCACGCTTTGCGGAGTCTTCAAGTTGATTCCTATTGATATGGTGATGGATAGTAAAATCAGTTTCTATGCACTCTGCGCGCTGATGTTCAGTGTAGGACTAAGCGTAGGCAACGACCCGCAAACCTTGAAGAACTTCCGTTCGCTCAATCCGCGACTGATATTCCTGCCTGTAATGACTATTCTGGGTACTTTGGCAGGGTCGGCTGCTGTTAGTTTGATACTGACACACCGTTCACTGACCGATTGTTTGGCTATAGGTTCCGGATTTGGTTACTATTCGCTCTCAAGTATCTTCATTACCGAATACAAAGGAGCTGAATTAGGAACTATTGCACTGCTGGCTAATATCAGCAGGGAGATATTGACCCTACTGGCTGCACCGCTACTGGTACGTTGGTTCGGCAACCTGGCTCCTATTTCTGCCGGAGGTGCCACAACGATGGATACTACATTGCCCATTATCACCCGCACCGCCGGACAGCAATTTGTAGTAGTCTCCATTTTCCACGGATTTGTGGTAGATTTTAGTGTACCCTTCCTGGTTACGCTATTCTGTTCCATTTAGTTGATAATTGATAGTTGATAACTCATAAATTAGAATCCATGAAAATCAAACTTTATACTTTACTCTTTTCCTCCTTGCTTTGCACTTCCGCTTTGGCAGATAACGAGCCTTGGCAGAATCCGCAAGTCAATGAGATGAACAGAGAACCCATGCATGCGTACTTCACTCCTTATACCAGTGAAGCCAATGCTTTGAAGCAACATGCATTGCCCGCCGATGTACGATTCAATGTAAATCCGGCAACAGAACGCCGCATTTCGTTGGACGGCACCTGGAAATTCCTCTTTTCGAAAAACAACGATCTCTGCCCTAAAGATTTCTACAAACCGGGATATACTCCCCGCAAGTGGAGCAAGATAGAAGTTCCCGGTAGCTGGGAATTGCAAGGCTTCGATGCGCCTATTTATACGGACACCCGTTACCCGTTCCCTGCCAACCCACCGCAGGTACCTACGGATTATAATCCGGTAGGCGCTTACCTCCGTGACTTCACCGTTCCGGCAGGTTGGGATGGTATGGATATCTTCCTCGACTTTGAAGGTGTGGAATCTGCTTACTACGTATGGGTAAACGGCGAACTTGCCGGATATGCCGAAGACAGCCGTCTGCCATCACACTTCAACATTACCAAACTGCTGAAGAAAGGAAATAACAAACTCGCCGTAAAGGTATTCCGTTACAGTGACGGCTCTTATCTGGAAGGGCAGGATTATTGGAAATATAGCGGCATCGAACGTAGCGTATATCTGTACGCCCGTCCGCAAAGCCGAGTGAAAGATTTCCAAATGACTTCCGAACTTATAAATGGTTATAAAGATGGAGAACTGAAACTAAATGTGTTGCTGCACCAGCCAAAAGCCGGAGAAACCGTTGAAGTCAAAGTATTGGATGAAGGAAAAACGATCTACGACCAAAAGAAAACGATAGCTTCTGCCAATGACACTCTATTCACCATCGAGAAGATGTTCCCCAACGCACGTGCTTGGAATGCCGAAACGCCGAACACTTACACTTTGGTTGTCAGTACCTTCAACGCACAAGGCAAACCGCTGGAATCTTTCACCCATCTCTTCGGCTTCCGCACCGTGGAAATGCTGAACGGCATGCAGCTGATTAACGGGCAAGCCGTACTCTTCAAAGGTGTCAACCGCCACGAGCACGACCAGCACAAAGGACGTACCATCACCGTAGCCTCTATGATTCAAGACATCCAACTGATGAAGCAATTCAACCTGAACGGGGTGCGCAACTGCCATTACCCGAATCGCTACGAATGGTACGAGCTTTGCACGGAATACGGTTTGTACATGGTAGATGAAGCCAACATCGAAAGCCACGGTATGATGGATCACAAAGACGGTACGCTTGCCAACTATCCCGACTGGGAACTTCCTTTCATGCAACGCATGAGCCGAATGATTGCCCGCGACCGCAACTGCTCTGCAATCGTTACTTGGTCTTTGGGTAACGAATCGGGCTACGGCAAACATTTCGAGACGATTTACGACTACGCCAAGAAGACGGACCCCACTCGTCCCGTACAATACGAAGGCGGGGGTTACAACGCCAAAAGTGATATTTACTGCCCGATGTACGCACGTATCTGGAGGCTTCGCCAGCACGTCAATCAACGCGACACCCGCCCGATGATTATGTGCGAATATGCGCATGCCATGGGTAATAGTGTAGGTAACCTCCAAGACTACTGGGACCTGATTTACAAGTACGACCAACTGCAAGGCGGTTTCATTTGGGACTGGGTGGACGCAACCTTTGCCATCAAAGACAAGAACAACCGTGACATCGCAGCATTCGGTGGTGATATGGGATTTGTAGGTGTAGTAAACGACTCCAACTTCTGTGCCAACGGCCTCATTGCTGCCGACCGCACCCCGCACCCGCACATCTACGAAGTAAAGAAAGTATATCAATACATCCACTTCGAACCCCTCGCCTTTACGGCGAACAAAGTGAAGGTAACCAACTGGCACGATTTCATCGGATTGGAAGGATACATTCTCCGTTGGGCTGTAGAGTGTGACGGAAAAGCCGTACAAAGCGGCGAAATGGATTTCCCTGTTATTGCGCCGAGAGGCTCCGCCAATATCGAACTACCCCTGAAAGCGCTGCCTGCTGATGGCAAGGAGTACTTCCTGACTCTACGTGCTTTCACCAAGAACGAAGCTCCGCTGGTTCCGAAAGGACATGAAGTAGCGATCGAGCAATGGCTGTTACCTTCCAACGGCAGCGCACAACCGGCACAACCGGCCGAGGGTACGTTGACCGTGAACCGCAGCAACGATGCCCTGACCCTGAAAGGCAACAATTTCCAAATAGCCTTCTCTACACAGAGCGGCGAAATGACCGAGTTGAATTACAACGGGAAGAACTTAATAAAAGAGGGATTGCAACCCAACTTCTGGCGTCCGCTGATCGATAACGATATACCCAACGGACACCTCGTTCGTTGCGCCACCTGGAAGACTGCCGGTCGTGATGCCAAACTGCAAAACCTCGACTTGAAGGAAACAGCCGGAGTAGCAACCGTCACCGCCACTTACCGCATGGAAGCACAAGATGCCACTTTGCAAAACATCTACAAGATTCGTCCCGACGGAGCCGTACAAGTTACCATGCACTTCATTCCCGGCAAAAAGCCTTTGAATGAGATGCCACGATTGGGTATGCGCATGATCCTTCCTGCCGAATATGAAATGATGACTTGGCTCGGCCGTGGTCCGCAAGAGAACTATGCCGACCGCAAGACCGGAGCACTCGTAGGATTGTACAACGCTACTGTTTGGGAGCAATATCATCCCTACGTGCGTGCTCAGGAAACGGCTAACCACTGCGATGTTCGTTGGGTAGCCCTGCGCAACGCCGCCGGCGAAGGTTTGTTGGTTACAGGCGAAGAACCGTTAAGCGTCAGTGCATGGAATTTCCCGATGGAAGACATCGACTACCGTCCTTCACAAGTAGAGCGTCGTCATGGCGGCAGCATCGTGAAGAAGGATATGGTATGGCTCAACATCGACCATAAACAAATGGGTGTAGGCGGTGATAATACTTGGGGAGCACAGATTCATCCCGAATATACCATCACACCTAAAGAGTGGAAGTACAGCTTTACGCTGCAACCACTTGGTGCTAAAGATGATGCAGCAGAACAAGCACATAAGCGCTGGTTCTGACCCCAATCAATCAAAGTAACTTAAATGTAAAGTAACTTAATTCCCCTCCTCCCGGGAGGAGGGGTGCCCAAAGGGCGGGGTGGTAGGTGAATACATAAAGTTAAATCATTCTTTCAAATATCCGAATTTTACCTACCACCTCCCCCCGTTGGGGTACTCCTCCTCCCAAGAGGAGGAGAATTAAGATAGCACCACTACTATTTTAATCACCATTGCTTAAATATAACAGATTATGCGACATAAGTTTTTACATTTCATTTGCTTTACCCTACTGGTTGCAGGCATTACTGCCTGCAACTCCGGTAGCAAAAGCACCGTGGAGAAAAGATATACCTTCAATGATATATTGGATATAGCTTATACTCCCGATACCCTGCATAGATGCTACGGTTGGTTTACCGATGCCGGCTCTTGGATGGGCTTCACGTTGCCCGAAAAGACGCAGTGGGTAAACGGTTTCTGTGGCCCGTTCAGCCTGGATATGTTCCGCCGCCAGTGGATGGCACAATCAGCTACCGTTGTAAGTTTTGCCAAAGATGCACAAGCCGCGTTCGTCCCCGACTCCACCTGTTACTATCCCGGAGAGCTCTATATGTCCGCCCATTCCGAGAATGGAAAGATCATGCAACGGCTCAACTTTGTAGACGCTTCCACCGCCCTGCTGCGCATCGAAGCCGATAAAGCCGAAGAACTCGTTCTCAGTGGAAGCCAATGGGGTAAGGACGTGACCGTTACAATAGAGCAAAACTCCGTCATTGCCCGCCACCCCAGTGGTGAAATCGTTACGATCACTTTCACTCCCGACGTGCAGCTAGCCAAAGCCGATAACAACTATACAGCCCGGCTGCATGCCACCAAATATCCCGTCAATGTAGCCATCTCCTTCTTCGCTTCGGAAAAAGAGATGAGCGCGGGATTGCAAAACCTCCCCACCCTGCTCAATAACCCGGAGAAAGCCCTGCAAGCCAATGCCGAACGTTGGGAAGGTTATCTGACCAAGATATTGCGCACCGACATGAAACCGGAATACGACCGCATTGCCGTGAAAGCCGTTACTACGCTCATCTCCAACTGGCGTGCCCATCGTGGCGGACTGCTTCACGAAGGCATCGTTCCGAGCCATGCAGTAGGTTACTTCGTTGGCTTCTGGGCATGGGACACCTGGCGTTTCAGCGCCGGCACCGCCAAGTTCGACCCCGAACTGGCCAAGAACAACATCCGCGCCATGTTCGACTACCAGCAACCCGACGGCATGATTATCGACTGCATCTATACCGATCCTTCCGAGAATAATGCCCGTGACAGCAAACCTCCTTTGGTATGTTGGGCGGTCGATGAGATCTTTACTCACACAGGAGACACTACCTTCGTTGCCGAAATGTATCCGCAATTACTCTCTTACTACAAATGGTGGTACGAGAAGCGCGACCATAACCGCAACGGTATGTGTGAATACGGTTCGACGGACGGTACCTTGGAAGCTGCCGCTTGGGAAAGTGGCATGGATAATGCCATCCGTTTCGACAACGCCGTGATGCTTAAGAATGAAGGACATGAAGACGCTTGGAGCATGGATCAGGAGAGTGTAGACCTGAATGCCTACTTAGCCATGGAGTGCCGCCTGCTGAAAAAGTTTGCCGGACTGCTGAACGTTCCTTTCGACGGACCCGATTACAGCGACAAGGTGGCCGACTACTTCTTCGACAAAAACATCAACTTCTTCTGTGACCGCCGTCTGAAGGACAATTCATTCATCGAAGAGCCGGGATGCGAAGCATATACCCCGTTATGGACCGAAATTGCTACACAGGAACAGGTAGACAAGATGTTGCCCCTGTTGCAAGATACTGCCAAGTTTTCGACCTATATCCCCTTCCCCACCATCGCCGCAGACAATCCCAAGTATAATCCGCGCGGTTACTGGCGTGGCCCCATCTGGCTAGACCAAACCTACTTCGCCATTCGCGGACTGCGTAACTATGGTTACAACAAGCTTGCCGACGAATACACCCTGCAAGTATTCGACCGTCTGAGCGGACTGAAAGAGGGCGCACCCATCCACGAGAACTATGGAACCCACACCGGAGAACGCTTGAAAGCGCCTCACTTTAGCTGGAGTTCATCGCATCTGTTGATGCTGTACGATGACTACGGGAAGTAGGTTTAACAGACACTGGTGTCCAACCTGATAGACACTTGTGTTTGAGATGATAGACACCAGTGTTTGACGCGATAGACACTGGTGTCTGTCAACTCAAACACAAG
>JAEXAJ010000187.1 GCA_023458215.1 Bacteroidota bacterium | reverse complement strand
ACAATCCTTCCTTATATTTATCACATATTCTCCAATCATTGAAATATCCCCTTTTATATTGCAATGAAACAGCGTCCTGGCTATTGTCTATACCCAGTGCTTTCACTTCATGGCGACGGAAGCGTTGTTGGATCTCCCAACGTGCCATATCTACATATATTAATGTAGCATCGGCAGGAATGAGGGTGGCAGCTCCTGTACCAATGACAATCACATTTCCGGTAGCCGACTCTATTTGTTTCCGGGCTGTTTCTACTTTTCGGGGGTCGAAGTAATCATTCAGTTTAAGATTAGTGATGTAGCCAAACAGGACATCTTCTGTCATAAACCGTTCGGTCATCACTTTAACTTCCTCTTCCCCTTTCATTAAGTCGCGTGTCTTTATGAATGTCGTGTTTGGTAAAAGTGCAAGTGCATTGATAACTTCCTCTTCGTGTACGCCAGTGTAGAAGTCTACAGCTAAGATTGATTGCTTGTTGAGGCATCCGGAAATCAAAGTCCGGATGCTTTCCCACCCTTGGATAATAGTTCCTGAAATTTTGGTCGATGGGAACCGATCGTAATTTACCTTTCTCATTGTGTGTTATGTACCTTTAATGATTATATATGTATGAACATACTTGTATTTTGTGCAAATATACATTCTTTGGAAATAAAACAAAAGAATCTATGACTTTTTTTATAAAAAAAGAGTATATTTGCCTCATAAATAACAGAAAGAATAAGAATATGAGCATGAAATTAGATTCAAGTAGTGGAAAGCCTCTTCATATTCAGGCTGAAGAAGTCCTCAGAAAACTGATTGAGTCAGAAGAATATAAGAATGGTAAGTTACTACCTAATGAGATTAAATTGTCTGAACAATTAAGCATTTCTCGCAACACATTACGTCAGGCTATAAACAAGCTTGTGTTTGAGGGACTTTTGGAACGGAAGAAAGGGTATGGTACAAAGGTGGCAAAAAAAGGTATTACCGGAGGAGTGAAGAACTGGCTGAGTTTCTCACAGGAAATGAAGATGCTTGGCATTGAGATAAAGAACTTCGAACTTCATGTCAGTCTGAAGAAGCCCAATGAGGAGATATGCAATTTCTTTAATATTGCACCTGATAAAGGTACTCGTTGTATTGTGTTGGAGCGGGTGCGTGGTAATAAGGAATATCCGTTTGTTTCATTCATCTCTTATTTTAATCCTGTCATTCCGTTGACGGGTGATGAAGATTTTACTCAACCGCTTTATGGAGTTCTTGAAAGCAAGTATGATATTATCGTAAAAACAAGTAAAGAAGAAATTACCGCTCGACTGGCGGGTGAGATAATTGCTGATAAACTAGAGATAAAACCAAGCGATCCTATATTAATAAGGAAGCGGTTTGTGTATGACATCAATGGTTTGCCGGTAGAGTATAACATAGGGTATTACCGGGCGGATAGCTTTACTTATACTATAGAGGCGGAAAGATAATCTTATTCTTTATTAGGATATTTAAGTAAAGGCATGCTAAAAAGGCATGCCTTTTCTGTTTCATCTCCTCGAAAACCTGTATTTTTGCAAACTAATGAATTGATTTCTACGATGGATGTATTTGAAAAGCGGGTATTAGTGGGCATGAGTGGTGGCATAGACAGCACCGCTACTTGCCTGATGCTGAAAGAGCAAGGCTATGAAATAGTGGGGCTTACCATGTGGGTGTGGGGCGAAGAACCCGTTGAAGCACGGGAACTTGCCGAACGTATGGGCATTGAACATTACATTGCCGATGAACGTGAAGCCTTCCGTCGAATAATCGTACAGAACTTTATCGATGAATACTGTAAGGGACGTACACCCAATCCTTGTGTGATGTGCAACCCGCTGTTTAAATTCCGTATTCTGACAGAATGGGCGGATAAATTGGGATGCAAATACATAGCAACCGGACATTATTCCCGTTTGGAAGAGCAAAATGGTAATATCTACATCATAGCCGGAGATGATGATAAGAAAGACCAGTCCTATTTCCTTTGGAGATTGGGGCAAGATGTATTAAGACGTTGTGTTTTTCCGTTGGGTACTTATACTAAGGTACAGGTGCGCGAATATCTGCGTGAGAAAGGATACACCCTCAAAGCTGACGAAGGCGAAAGCATGGAAGTTTGTTTCATCAAAGGTGATTACAGGGATTTCTTGAAAGAACACTCTCCCGAAATAGACCGTGAAATAGGACCCGGATGGTTTGTCAATTCGGAAGGTGTGAAGTTGGGCGAACACAAAGGCTTTCCTTATTATACCATTGGTCAACGCAAAGGATTGGAAATAGCTTTAGGCAAACCTGCATACGTCTTGAAAATAAATCCGTTGAAAAATACGGTTATGTTGGGAGATCCCGAACAATTGAAGGCCGAATACATGTTAATAGAGCAGGAGAACCTGATTGATGAACAAGAAGTTCTTGGAAGCAAAGAACTCACCGTGCGTATCCGATATCGTAGCAAGCCTATTCCTTGCACTGTGAAGCGGCTTGAAGACGGGCGTTTGTTGGTACATTTCCAGGCAGAAGCATCAGCCATTGCTCCGGGGCAGTCTGCTGTGTTCTATGTGGGCAGAAGGGTAGTGGGCGGTTCGTTCATCGCTTCCCAAAGAGGAATTGGAATGTACTTGGGTAATTGAGAATTGAAAATTAAAAATTAAGAAATAGATGAGGAAGAAATTAATTGCTTTGGCAGCTGTTGTTTGGTTTGTGGCAGGAGCATCTGCGCAACAAGATACGTTGAAGTATCGAATCAGTCTTAAAGATAAGGCTGCTACTACTTATTCATTGAGTAATCCGGAGGCTTTCCTCTCCGAGAAAGCTATTGCACGCCGCCAGAAGCAGAATTTGCCGATAGATTCGACTGACCTGCCTGTTTGCCGTAAGTATGTGGACGAAATCCGCAATCAAGGTGTTAATATTTTAGTTACCGGGAAATGGGAAAACTTTGTTACGGTATCTTGCAACGATTCTTCATTGATAGACCGTATTGCAACATTGCCTTTTGTACTTGCAACGGAGAAGGTCTGGATAGCCCCCAAAGCGGGCAGCTCCACGATGTCGACTGAACGTGATTCATTAATAAATAAGCCTACCGTGCATCCGGATAGTATATATGGTCTTGCCATTAATCAGATTCAACTCAGTAATGGCGACAAATTGCATGAGGCCGGATTCAAAGGACAAGGCATGACGATTGCGGTGATAGATGCCGGTTTCCACAATGCAGATAAAATTGCGGCTATGCAGAATATCCGCATTTTGGGTACAAAAGACTTTGTAAATCCCCAAGCCGATATTTTTGCAGAAAGTAGTCATGGAATGATGGTGCTTTCGTGCATAGGAATGAACCAACCTGATGTAATGACGGGTACGGCACCCGAAGCTTCCTTTTGGTTGCTTCGGAGCGAAGATGAATATTCAGAACATTTGGTTGAACAGGATTATTGGGCTGCGGCAGTAGAATTTGCCGATAGTGTAGGGGTTGATGTACTGAATACTTCGCTGGGATATTATGCTTTCGATGATAAATCGAAAGATTATAAGTATCGTGATTTGGACGGACATCATGCCTTGATGTCACGTCAGGCTTCTCTTATTGCGGATAAAGGGATGGTATTGGTATGTAGTGCCGGTAATTCGGGGATGGGTTCATGGAAGAAGATAACTCCTCCGGGTGATGCGGATAATGTGCTGACGGTGGGTGCTATTGACAAGAAAGCCTTGTTGGCACCTTTTTCATCCATAGGTAATACGGCAGATGGACGGATAAAACCCGATGTTGTGGCAGTAGGCTTGGGTTCGGATGTTATGGGTACAAACGGAAATCAAGGAAAAGCAAACGGAACTTCTTTTTCTTCTCCGATCATGTGCGGTATGGTCACTTGCCTTTGGCAAGCTCATCCCGAACTTACTGCAAAAGAACTGATAGAACTGGTACGTAAATCGGGCGATCGCGCTACTTTCCCCGATAACATTTATGGCTACGGAGTACCTGATATGTGGAAGGCTTACGAGAGCGGGAAATAATAATGGATGCTCTCTCTTTATATGACCTGAATGCTTTAGTACGTCGAAGCATAGCACAATGCCTGCCGGATGAATTCTGGGTACAAGCAGAGTTGAGTGATGTGCGTACTAATAGTACAGGGCATTGTTACTTGGAGTTCATACAGAAAGACCCTCGTAGCAATAACCTGATAGCCAAAGCGCGTGGTACTATTTGGACGAATGTATTCCGTTTGTTGAAACCCTATTTTGAGGAGGCTACGGGGCAAGCGTTTGCATCAGGTATCAAGGTATTGGTACAGGTAACCGTTAGTTTCCACGAACTTTATGGATATAGTTTAACCGTACAAGATATTGATCCGACTTATACATTGGGCGATATGGCACGCCGCCGCAAGGAGATACTGAAACAACTTGAAGAAGAAGGGGTGCTTTCTCTGAATAAAGAACTGGAAATACCTCGTCTTCCGCAACGAATAGCAGTTATATCTTCTCCTACGGCAGCCGGTTACGGAGATTTCTGCCATCAATTGCAAAATAATCCTCGGGGTTTCTATTTCTACACAGAACTATTTCCCGCTTTGATGCAGGGTGATCGTGTAGAAGAATCTGTTTTATCTGCTCTTGACAAAGTAAATGCCCGGCTGACGGAGTTTGATGTGGTTGTTATTATCCGTGGAGGAGGCGCTACTTCCGATCTTTCCGGTTTTGATACTTATCTTCTTGCCGCCTCTTGTGCACAGTTCCCATTACCTATTATTACAGGTATCGGGCACGAGCGGGACGATACAGTACTCGATTCTGTAGCACACACCCGTGTGAAAACGCCAACTGCTGCTGCCGAATTTCTGATAGAAACCATGAACAATGCTGCGGATGAACTGGGATTGCTTGCTGCCCGTTTGCAAGAAAGTGTTCGCAGTTTATTGTCTCAGCAACAACGCAAGTTGGTTACTTACAAAAATCGTATTCCTTCTTCCGCTTATCGGCGGATATCTAATGCCAAGTTGACTTTACTCACGGCAAAGAAAGATATTGCACAAGTTGTGACTTCTTCATTATCCCGTCAACGTCATCGTTTGGAGTTGTTGCAACAGCGATTGATGGATGCTTCGCCCGAAAAACAGCTTGCCCGTGGTTATAGTATTACGTTGAAAGATGGGAAGATAGTGAAAAATGCAGAAGAATTGCAAACGGATGATGAAATAGTTACTCGTTTACAATGTGGTGAAGTGACTTCAATAGTACATACTTAGCTCTTGCATGCAGTGTTTTATAAATTACTGCATTTATATAAATATGTTTAACCCATTTAAAACGAACTAAGATGAAGACACAAAACCTGTTTAGTATGTTGATGCTAGTGTTTATGGCATTTAGCTTTATCTCGTGTGCTGATGAAGATAATACGGTTGAAATATCTCAATTGGAAGGTCTGTGGTTTGTAAAGGAACCTGTTCTTAAGGATGATTTTGTAACCAGTTATACGTTTAATGCTGACAAGACATGTGAGATCTATACTGGAAGTCCCTCGTCCAATGGAGTTCCCCTTTATTGCACTTATGAGATAAGTAGTGATAAAAAGCTGATTACGATAGTTGAAAAAGAAAGAGATCATACAGAGCGGTATCATATTCTAAAGTTAACATCTGATGAAATGAAATGGGAAAATGCGTCGCCCAAAGATGGAAATTCAGATAAGCGACTTGAAAAGTATAAAGATTAATTTTATTTATGCCAGCAACCAAGAAAAAAGAAACCTACTCCGAAGCCATGGCGCGTTTGGAGAAAATTGTCAGCCAGATAGACAATAACGAATTAGAGATAGATGCGCTTGCCGAGAAGATAAAGGAAGCGAATGAGATTATTGCGTTTTGCAGCGATAAATTGACTAAAGCCGACCGTGAAATAGAAAAATTACTGTCGGAGAAGCGGGAATGTGAAGAATAAAGGTTATTTTTGTTGCTCTAACAGAAATTACTAACTAAAACATACAGATTTATGGAACAAATAGATTGGGGAAACTTG
>JAEXAJ010000186.1 GCA_023458215.1 Bacteroidota bacterium | reverse complement strand
GTATGATGTTGGTTTAACCTATTATCAAAATACAATGTCCGATTTATCTGTCTATTATGTAGCACTTGCATCTATTTTGGGACATGATTTCAGCATTTTCTTGAGGTTAAAAGGGGGAAAAGGGGTGAACACAACCTTGGGAGCTTCGGTCTTGCTTGCCCCGTTTGCGGTTTTTACCTCGGTGGTGGTTTATTTCATTGTCAAGCGGCTGTTCGGCTACGTTTCGCTGGGCTCTATCGCTTTGGCCATTACGATGGTTGCGAGCCAGTTTCTTATTTGTGGAGTAACTCCTACGTTCTATTATCTGCTGGTTTGTATGGTGCTTATTATCATTTTACACTATAAAAACATCGGTCGCTTATTGCGTAACCGGGAGTTGCGGTCCTCATAATTCTGCTTTTTCCAAATAAATGTTAGCGGCCATTATTAAATATTCCATTAAATGCTTCTATTAAATATATGTTCGTATATTTGCGAACAATAAACTAAAAATGGAAAAGAAATACACTCCCAAAGAAGAGCAACTGGCCCGCTTTGCCAAGGCGATGGGACACCCTGCCCGCATTGCGATACTCAGGTTTCTGGCTTCGCAAGACTCCTGCTATTTCGGCGACATCAACGAGGTGCTGCCTATTGCCAAAGCGACCGTGTCGCAACACCTCTCGGAGCTGAAAGATGCCGGATTGATACAAGGTGAGATTCTACCGCCCAAAGTGAAGTATTGCATCCATCCGGAAAACTGGCAGTTGGCAAAGTCGCTACTCGACGAGTTTATGAATAGTTATTCTCCTAAGACGAATTGTTGTGAATAAAATATCCGGGATATGAGTATAAGGAAAGCAAGCACCACAGATGCTCCGGCCATCTGCGGCATATACAATCATTATATCGCCAACACGGCAATCACCTTCGAGACGGAGCCATTAACAATCGAACAGATGGAGACGCGGATAGCAGATATATCCGCATACTTCCCATATTTGGTATATGAAATGGACGGGCTTGTGGTAGGCTATTGCTACGCGAACACTTGGAAAAGCCGATGCGCTTATCTGCATACATTGGAAACGACTATCTATATCCATCCTGATTATGTAGGTCGTGGCATCGGGCGGAAACTAATGCATAGCCTTCTCGAAGGGCTAAATGATATTCCGGCTCATGCTTTGATAGCGGGTATCTCCTTACCCAATGAGGCGAGTGTGAAGCTGCATGAAAGCGTTGGTTTTGAGAAAGTGGCTCACTTTAAGCAGGTGGGGTGGAAATTCGATCGGTGGATTGATGTCGGAAACTGGGAACTTATATTGAATAACTAATAAAGTGAAAAAGATGAAAGATAACAAAGCATTAAAAGATCTTGTAAAGCAGCGTTACAGTGAGCTTGCCCTCAATGCCGACCTGCTTAAAGGTGGTTGCTGTTGTGGCAAGAATCCGGCAGCTCCCTCGAAGAAAGTGTACACCATCATGAGTGAGGATTACACCAAGTTGAAAGGTTACGAACCCGATGCCGACCTTGGTGTAGGCTGCGGGCTTCCTACTGAATACGCTCGAATAAAACCCGGTGACACGGTTATCGACCTCGGTTCGGGTGCCGGCAATGACTGCTTCATCGCCCGCGCTGAAGTAGGTGATGAAGGGGAGGTTATTGGCATTGACTTCTCTCCCCAGATGATCGAGAAAGCCCGTGGCAATGCCTTGAAACGTGGCTACACAAATGTTCGCTTTCTGGAAGGAGACATCGAAGAGATGCCCATTGAGGATAACACCGCCGACGTGGTAGTGAGTAATTGCGTACTGAACCTTCTGCCCGAAAAGAACCTCATTTTCCGTGAAATCTACCGTGTGCTGAAGCCTGGTGGGCACTTCTGCATCTCTGACGTAGTGCTCAATGGTGTCTTCCCGAAAGAGTTCACCGACAATGCTGCCATGTATGCCGGTTGCATCGCCAGTGCCATCCAGCGTGAAGACTACCTGGCAGAGATTAAGAAAGTTGATTTTAAGAATGTCCGGGTGGAACGCACAAAGACGGTCGTAATCCCTGATGAGGTACTGCAAGAGCATCTAGACGAGGAGACGATTCGTAAGTACAAGACGGGAAACGTAGGTATTTATTCGATCACAGTGACTGGAGAAAAGTAATAATTTCCGGATATAGATACTGTAAACTTCATTGACACTATAAGACTGATACTCCGTGAAAACATGAACCGTTGATTCATGTTCGTGTCTTTGGTTACGGATATTATACAAAGAAAAAACTCCTGCAATACCTTGATATTGTAGGAGTTGTCTTATTAAAGTCTTGCTTTGACTTGTTTTTTAGTGATCCCGCCTGGGATTCTCCTTTTAGAGTTACCACGCTGATATTTAAAACTTTATATTTCTTACTTCAAGCATATCCCATGATTTAACCCACTAATTTGCTACGTGCTTTTGCGGTAGTTTGCTCATGGAGAATACTGAAAGCAAAGATAGTTGTTTCAATTTTATATTGTTTAAGACGAGATGTGATATAACATTGATTAACTATATTTGATGATCAGTATGCTTTATTCTAGTCTTTATGAGATGATTATAAAAAAGAAATGGCTTGTTCGATTTTAATTATTCACTTATTTCTTTAGAAATTAGCCTCTATCTATTATCTTTGTAAGTGAATAATTTAGACTATATGATATGCAAGTTGAAAATAACTTCTACAATATTGATTTTGAGCAAATTCCAGTAGATGAATATTGGAACACAGGGAGTGAGAAAGAATGCAGAATGCATAAAATACACGCTTATCCGGCAAAGTTTCCTGCATTTATTACCACTAAAGCTATTGAGTTTGTGAAAAGAAAGGGAGGGGAAGTAAATCTCATTGCTGATATTTTCTGCGGTTGCGGAACTGTAGCCTACGAAACAAAGAAAAATGGGATTGATTTCTGGGGATGTGATATTAATCCAGTAGCGACACTTATTGCAGAGGTTAAAAGTCAAAAATACCAAGACGATCTTTTAAAAAAATATAGTAATGAAATAGTTAATGTATTCTCTTCCTTGATTATAGCAAATGAAGATATAGAGAATATTAATGAAAGAATTAAATATTGGTTTAAAAAACAACAGATTAGAGACTTATTAGCTTTAAAAAGAGCTATCTCAATTGTATTAATTGAGAATATATCTTATAAAAAGTTTTTCTTGTGTGCATTTTCAAATATATTGAAATCTACATCTGTTTGGTTAACGAAATCTATAAAGCCTCAGGTTGATCCAAATAAAGTTCCGGCAGTAGTAATAGACGCTTTTGTAAGGCAGGTTGATATGATGATTAAAGCTAATAATGAGAACTTGATATCTAACGAAAATCAAATTGAGATAGAGAATATAAATTTCTTAGATAAAAAAATAGAAAATTCTTTCGCTGACCTAATTGTCACTAGTCCACCATATGTAACATCTTATGAATATGCTGATTTACATCAACTTTCGACATTGTGGTTAGGCTTTGTTGATGATTATAAAATATTGCGAAAAGGCACTATTGGAAGTATTTATCACGAATCTGATTATGAGGATAATTTGAATCGATTAAGTCCTATAGGATTAGATATTGTTAGTCGTTTGTATAAAGTTGATAAATCAAAAGCAAAGGCTGCATCAAAATATTTTGTTGATATGCAGAAAGTAACATCCAAAGCTTTTCAACTATTAAATAATAATGGTTATTCTCTTTTTGTGATAGGTAACACTGAATATAAGAGGGTGAAGATAGACAATGCGAAACATTTAATCGAAAGCATGTATAGTGCTGGGTTTAGGGACATGGAAATAATACAACGAAAAATATCGAAAAAAATATTGACACCGTATCGGGATTCAAGAGGAAAATTTACTTCCAACAAGAATAGTCGGCAAGTTTATTCAGAGGAATTCATAATCATTGGAAAAAAACATGAAGATTAACACAGGTAAAAAAATAGATGATATACATGTAACTTTAAGTTATAGAATTATTGAACTTTTTTCTGCAGGCTTATACTCAAGTCCTAACAAAGCTTTTGAAGAGCTTGTCTGTAACTCGTATGATGCACATGCTTCTAAAGTAGGTGTTTATGTATCTTCTGATTTGGCTGCAGAAGGTGCATATATGTGGGTGTGTGACAATGGGGATAGTATGAATCATGATGAATTGAAAAATTTGTGGAAAGTAGGAGAATCTACTAAAAGATTACATGAAGAGAGTGACTCTGAACGATTACCGATTGGACGTTTTGGTATAGGAAAGCTGGCTACATATATATTAGCTAATAACTTGACTTATATTTGCAAAAAGAATAATCGATATTTAGCCACACAAATGGATTATACGAGAATTCATAAAAAAAGTGGTGAGCATTTAACTCTTGATGAAATCGAATTGTCTGAGTATGAAGTTCGTTCTTTGTTACAGCCATATATAAAAAAAACAATTAATCCAATTCTTCCATTTGATTTATTTGGTGAAGGAGCAGAACCTTCTTGGACTTTTTCTGTAATGACTGCATTGAAGGCAAAAAGTACTGAAATAAAAGAGGGTAGATTAAAATGGATTCTAAAAACAGCACTTCCATTGAATCCTAAATTTAAATTATTTTATAATGGCGTGTTGCTGGAATCGTCAAAAATTAAAATCCCATTAGTTAAAACATGGATAGTGGGGCGCGATGATGAAACTATACAAAAGATGGATAATTGTATAGTACATAAGGATGGTGAAAATTATTATGTAGATTTTCCACATTTAAAAAATGTACATGGGATATGTGAGTTATTTGAAGATTCTTTAGTTGAAGGAAAATCAAGTGAATTGGGACGTAGTCATGGAATTTTTCTAATGGTGCGTAATCGTTTAATAAATTTGGACGATCCTTTGCTTGGGATGGATGCGTTTTCTCATGGAGCATTTAATCGCACAAGAATTACAATATATGCAGACGAATTAGATGAAAATATAGCTTCTACAAGAGAAATAATAAAAGAATCAAAACCTTTTTCAGAATTAAAAGAATATATAAAGAAGAAATTTAATAATGAAATAAGAAAGATCTATTTTGAAAAAGAGAAACAAAAGGAAGATGAAAGTTCTATTTCGTATAGGTTAGCACAAACATCTACTTCTTTGTCTCGCACACCTATTGTGACCTTTGCTAAGAAATTTTTTAATGATGAAATTATTAGCCCTTGGCTTATTTTACCAATAGAACGTGGAGAGGAGTCAAAAGAAAATTTTATAGCAAAATTAGAGAAAGATGTTGAGGAGAATAACTTGTTTACAGGTAGCTCTGTATGGGAAATAATGCCTCCGGAAGACCCTATTGCTAAATTTAGTGTAGAAAGAAGGACTTTAAAAATCAATCTAATGCATCCTTTTATTGCAAATTATAGTGATGAGTTTAAATCTAAACTCCCAATTGAATTTATAGCGATAACAGAGGTTTTGACAGAAGCTCACATGTATGAGATATGTATTCCAGAGGAGTCTATACATGCAATAATGAAAAGAAGAGATAAAATACTAAGAGAGTTAGTCTTTGGAGATAGGGCGAGTGCACCTCTTGTAGCAGGAATGGTTAAGGATGCACTTAGTGATTCTGTGGGTTTAGAAGATGCTATTTATAAGGCTTTTCATACACTCGGCTTTGAGACAACTAAAATAGGTGGAAGTAATAATCCTGATGGGTATGCAAGTGCTATTCTTGGATTTTCCGAGGAAAATAAATCAGAAAATTACAGTCTTACGTATGATGCTAAAAGTACAGGTAAAAATAAAATTCAAGCAGGAACGGCTAGATTATCTGCCCTATATAGACATAAGGAAGCTTATAAAGCTCAATATTCTGTAGTTGTGGCAATAGATTATGAAGGTGCTGACAATCCAGAAGGAGCATTAAATGTAGAGTTAAAGCAGCAAAAAATCACAGCAATACGTGCAAAAGATTTGATGAGATTACTCTTATTAGCTGTACCTAAACAAATTGGATTAAAAAAACTGAGGGATATGTTTGAAACTTGTCATACTCCTAATGAAGTGAAATTTTGGATAGATGAGATTGAAAAAACAACTATAGATAGAGGTCCTATTGATGAATTGTTGGAAGTTATATATGTTTTACAAAAAGAAGATACAGAACCTCCTAAAATATCAGCTATTAGGTCTGAGCTTAAGCATTTGAATCCTCCAGTGATAATTTCAGAGTCAAATATGAAAGGCTTACTGAATAGTTTATTGGTTCTAGTGCCGGGATTTATCAATATTGAAGGAGAAAAGGTCTCAATTAATACAACCCCTTCTGCTATTAAAACGGCTATTCAGCAGGCGACAAATAATGTACCAGCAGATTTTCAGCAAATGTACATTGATGCATTATGTGCAGATTAATAACTTGTCTTTTTATACTGGTGAATTTTATAGATTTAACTTTTTAACGCTTTGACTTATTCCCTTAATAAATCGAATGACCGGGATAGGTAATATTATTTGTTTTTCATTATTGTCAATTAAGCAAATATCGTCAATAAGCATTGCAGTAGTTATTATTGCTAGTCGTGTTAATGGGTCTGTATATTCATTTGATAAGAGCTCCCCTCTTATCTTGGAGAATTCTTCTATTGCATAATAGTTTGAATGGGTATGAATTGAGGTATACCTATATGTATTAATAAAAGCTCTTGTCTTAAATACGTGAGCGATTAATTTGGTAATATTTAAGGGCTGTATCTCTTCTCCTGAATAGATAAATCTCCAACAATATTTCTTATTTGCGGGATTATATATTTTATTTATCTGTCCCTTTGGGAGCAATCTAAAGAAAACGCAAGATTCAAATTCTGCAATGGTATTATTTAATACGACTTTGTCATTTTCCAATATATCTTTTGCAGTTGAGAAATCCTTTTCATCAATTTTAAATCGGCTTTTCTCTGTAAGTCCATCTATTTTCCACAATAAAAAACGAAATTTTTTCTCCTCTATATTGGATGGCTCGACAAAAATATTGTGAAACGTAGCGTAGGTTTCCATTATTGTTCTAAAGATGGCATTAACAGTGAAAATATCATATCCGCTCATTTTAAGCTGTTCACCCGATTTTCTATGTTCTATTATACCACTAGATAAATGAAAAAAAGAAGCGGAATGGATTGCGAATTTATCAATCAACAAAGATGAATAGTTTTGGCACTCATCTTTGTGTCTTTTCTTAAACTCTGTATAAATATCACAGAGTGGACCTCTCAATATATAATCATATAAATCTAAAGGTTTCTCTTCAAAAATGTTTTCAATGATTTCTGTAACAGTATTCATATTACTTCTTCTTTTTACAAAGTTACATGTAATATCCTTGGCGTGAAAATATAATTTATATTTTTTTCCTTTTCCATTTTTTCTTTTTAGTGTGCGTAGATTTTTCTAATGGTACATAGCTATCATTTACTTCTAATGGAACAAGAGAGATTTGTGAACAGGGCAAATGGTTGTTTTTATAACTGTTAGATAATATATTTCTATCTTGCTTTCTAACAATTATATTAGTATCTGTGTTAAACATTTGATTGCATGCTCCTTTGTTTTCAAGATTGATAGAATGCAAGTTTTCTTTGTTACTATCTTGATTGATTTTTGCTTCCCTTTCAATGGATTGGATTTCTTGCTTTTGTAGTTTAAATTGTTCAGATATAGTCCCATTCTTTATCTTGTTGCGGTAATTAAATGATTCTGTTTGCTGGCGTTCGTAACAAAACAGCTTATCAAATCCATGTTCTGTCTGTTGGAATAGGTTCACACGGTCAAAACCGCCTGTAACCTTGCCTTTCTTAGTGTCCTTATGATTGGTAAGTGGTGACAGTTTCTTTTTATTATTTTGATCTTTCCGGCTCACAATCAAATGGCAGTGCATATTCAGTTCGTTATCAGAACGGTTGCGGTCAAAATGAATCTTCCCATAAAACTTTATATCGGAAGTGGATAGTTCTTTGTTAAAGTTCTTAGCATATTCAGGAATAAACACTTCACGGATATAATGTTTCATGGCTTCGGCTTGTTCCTGTTCTGTATTGCCCATCGCCCGAAGTTCCTTTTCCGATGGACTAACATGAATAGCATAAAACTTCGCATCCGTTTTTAGGAGTTGCCCGATATTGCTATCTATATCTTTTATGACCTTTGATTTATAGATGTTATTCTCTGTCAGATTGAAAAAGCCTTCGGTATAAATACCTTTCTCCATCCTTTCTAAATCTTCATGTTCTAAATAAGTAGCTAACTGTCGGCTACTACCTACATTATTATATGTTCCGTTTGATGGCGAGGCAAAATCTATGTGCATGGCTTTATGTGTTTATCAGATTGCGGATTTCAGTTTTCAGGTTCTCTTTCCTTTTGCTATCCATCACACTGCAAGCCGATAGCTCTGAATAGAGTTGTATCAGTTGAAACAGCTTCTTATAATCCCGTTGGTGTATCTGATAAAGTGCCGAGAGTTGTTTTCCCTGCTGGTTGATTACATCGGCGTGTTTCCCGAACTGCTCACTAACTTTCTGTAATACGGCTGTTTGCTTCTCCTGATTGGCTTCCAGTTGAGAGAGAATAAGAGTTTCCAATGTCTTGCCGATAACATCGAAACGCAAAGCTATAGAATTTGTAGTTCGTATCATGGGATTCAGTTGTTCTTCCTCATAGTGACGGATGAAACGAATAATATCATCCTGTCTCTTATTTATTTTCGCCAGTTCTGATTTTACAGATTCAGGGGTTTCGGATGGATTGATATGCGCCTTATCTATATACCCGAACGCCAACTTTACAACTTCACTCTTTTTCAGTGAATAGCGTTTGCATAGCTTTTCTACCAAAGCTGCCGTTTCCTTGTCTATGGAAATGGTAGTGAATATTGTTTTTCGATTGCTGTTTGGCATGGTAATTACTTTTTTATAGAAATATGAATAGATAAATACCTGATAATAAGCATTACAAAGAAAATGCTTATTATAGGTGTCATTACAGCGTGTTCTTGTAACACGCTAAAGCCGAAGGCTTTGCCCCGCAGGGCAAGAGGGAAGAACAGGACTTGTCCAGTTCCCTCTTGCTCGATTTAGCGAAACGGGCTAAACCAATAGGTGAGGCAGTTTCTGCTAAATGGGGAGCGATAGTTCTTCATCAGGCGGTAATATTACCCACCTTGGTTTGCCTCAGTTTGCTTATCGAGTTGGTTTTCCTTTTTGAACCGTTCGTATGTCTTACAGTCGGCATTTTCTTGAATAAATACCCGAATATCAGCAGCACGATAATAGGTTTTATGACTTATCATAAAGTAAGGAAGTTTACCACTTGCCCGATAGCGTTGCAGGGTTCGGAAAGATACTTTCAGCAGGAAAGCTAGATCCTGATTATCCAATATCTTGTCGTTAGGATCTAATATTTTGTCGGTATTGATAAGGGATTTTAGGTCTTGTCCGATTTCGGATAGTTTTTTTGATAGCCGTTCCATCCACTTGTCGAAGTTTTCGTTGTCTATATACATTTTGCTTCATTTTTAAGTTTAACATTATTGGTTTCAATCGATTGATGAAGCAAAGTTCGGCAAATGGATGAAAATAAGTTAGGGGTGTACCACTGGTACACCCCTATAAATAGTTGTTAAATAGTTGATTTATAGATAGCCTTTCTTTTTGCTTTCTTCATTAATGGCTTTACGAAGCGTATCTAAAAATTCGGTTATTTTTGATGGTTTACGACTAACGACACTTTCATGCTTCTTATGCACATCGCCCAATTTAATATTGAAAAGGTATTCAAAGGCTCTTCCGATTTCTGTAAGTGGTGCTTCTGTACCACTGCGCGTTACCACTCTTTTAGATAGGAACAATCCACTAACTATCTCCATAATCTCAATAAGATAGGTTTCGTCTGTAAGGTAGAGCGGCGAGAGTGGAAGTTTATTCTTCCGGTTTTGGAATTGAACCGGATATTTAATTTGCATATTGAGTATGCGGATTTCCGTATTTACAAGTCCTATCGCTTCATCAATAAGCAATGACAAGGCGTTTTTCCCCCTGCTCAAATTGTACTCGATACGACTTGAGCCTGTTTAGTCCAAAAGAGAAGTAACGTAATAATACAGCGTAGTCCTGTTCCTTTATAGCAATACTTACTAAGTGATTGGCAAGTTCTTGCAATGCGGCCGTAAAATCATTTACGGCAAACTCTTTCTGTGAGTGTTCCGATAATAGTCGGAAAAATCTCAAATCTGATAAGTCTTTCATAATTAATACATTTACATATTGATAAATTGCGTTGCTTTGCTGAGGATTGCGTTGATACAATTCTCCCGTAGCCAGCGGTTAGAATGAGTTTTTTCATACCGGTTATATTTTGTTGTATTTATAATTTACGGTTATTTTTTCCACCAATCGTCCACCTCTTTGCTCGGTTGTAGGTTTCCCACATACGAGCGTATTCTCCTTTAAGAGCAAGTAGCTGCTCATGTGTTCCCTGCTCGGCTATCACACCCTTATCTACATACAGAATTCGGTCGGCATTGGTGATTGTAGACAATCGGTGAGCGATGACCAATACCGTCTTTCCTTTGATGAGATGAGAGAATGCTGCCAGAATCTTACCTTCGTTTTCGGGGTCGGCAAAGGCGGTGGCCTCGTCCAGCAAGATAATAGGGGAGTCTTTTAATATGGCGCGAGCCAAGGCTATGCGTTGTGCTTCACCACCAGAGAGGTAGATGCCTCCTTCGCCTACCAATGTCTGATAACCATTGGGCAAGGATTCTATAAACTCATGGCATTGAGCGGCACAGGCAGCCCGTGCCACTTCCTCAAAGGTTGCAGTCTTGTTACCCATACGGATATTCTCCTCGATGGTATCGAAGAAGAGCATATTATCCTGAAAGACAAAAGCGACGTTGTCCATCAATACCGAAGTGGGAATCTCTTTGACTGGCACTCCTCCTATTAAGATTTCTCCGCTTTGAACGTCCCAAAAGCGGGCGGCAAGCATAGCAACGGTACTTTTACCGGCTCCCGAAGGACCGACTAATGCAGTTATCGTACCGGGATGGGAGATGAAAGATATCGCTTTGAGTATCGGCGTGGTGTCGTAGGCAAAAGAGACGTTGCGAAATTCCACTGAAGCGTCTTTGGGGTGTCGGGGAATGTCAGGCTCTTCGATTTCGTCTATATAGAGAATGTCATCAATCTTCTGTACACCCATGTTGTTCTGATTCAGAAAGCTGCCTATCCACAAGAGTTTAAGCACGGGAAAGAAAACAGCCACGCCGAAAAACAGGAACATGAGTAGCACCGGCACGAAAGTGGCATACGAGGCACTCCCCACAAGCAGCCACACTGCCACGGGAATGATGAAGAGCAGTGCCGAAGAGAGTATGGTAAGGAAACCTACATATGTGGGTTGGTATTGTACGTTTACCTCGTTGGCAAATTTGCGGTACTCCTTGATGTCGTCATTGAGTTTGCGATAGGCATTAGTCGATTCGGTGAAGGTCTTCACCACCTGAATACCGCGAATATATTCCACAATACTAGCATTCATTCTGCCTAAGGTCTCCACATACCGTTTGGAAACCTCCCGGATTTTTTTGCCGGTGTACATTCTTCCCATCACATAGAATGCCATCGCCAGCACAGCCAATACTACGATAGCCAACCGCCAGTCTACGGCAAACATATAGCTGACGAGAATCAGCGGAAAAAGTAGGGCAGTTACGATGTCAGGGATATGGTGGGCAATAAACAGTTCGATGCGCTCCACGTCGTCGCTCATTATTTTCTTCAGTTCTCCCGAAGCCCGGCGGGAAAAGAACCCCAAGGGCAAACGAACCATTTTTTGTACTAGCTGCATTCGTATTTCATACAGAATGTTGAAAGCGGCAATGTGCGAGAGCATGAGGGAAGCAAACGTGAGCACTCCGAAAGCGAAGAAAGCTCCCAAGGCGATATAGCTCCACAGCCAGATGTATGCCTTGTCAATCAATGAGGGATCAAGCGCATGCTCTGCCAACTCGATGAGAATATTGTACACCGCTATGATCGGCACAAACTGCACGATGGCGGTGATAACTGCCAACAACATCGCCCCGATGAGCAGCCGACGTTTAGTGCCGGCTATTTCTATCAACCGTGCCAGCCCGGTCTTGCGTTTATTTGTATCCATAGCCTTACTGTTTATTCGATTGTTTGAACTTCCATCCTTTTACCCGTTGTTGTTCCTCCCAAAGATTGCGATACAGTCCTTCCTCTGCCAAAAGAGCTTGATGCTTGCCTTGCTGCACCACCCGTCCTTGGTCTATCACTACAATATTATTGGCACCTATCACCGTGCCCAAGCGATGAGCGATGATGACTACAGTCTTTTCTTTCACCAAGTCGTTGATAGCATCTTGGATGTGAACCTCGTTTTCGGGATCGAGCGAAGCGGTTGCCTCGTCAAGCAACACGATGGGCGCATCTTTCAAAATGGCACGGGCAATAGAGATACGCTGTTTCTCTCCACCGGATAGTGTGCTACCTCCTTCACCCACCATCGTTTCGTAGCCATCAGGCATAGCGGTGATGAAGTTGTGGCATTGCGCCTTGCGTGCGGCAACTTCTATCTCTTCGCGGGTAGCTGTCTCACGTCCCACGCGGATGTTGTTATAAATGGTATCGTTGAAGAGATACACATCCTGAAAGACGATGGAAACTTGTTGCATCAGTGTATGCACGGTGTAGTCTTTGATGTTTCGTCCGCCAAATAGGATTTCCCCCTCGCTTACATCCCAGAAACGGGCAATGAGTCGTGTCAATGTCGTTTTGCCCGAACCCGATGGTCCCACAAAAGCGGTCAGTTCCTTTTCGGGAATGGTAAGCGATACATCCCGAAGTACGGGAATATCGGCATTATAGCTGAAGCTGACGTGACGGAACTCTATCTCTGAGTTGACAACATCTTCTATTATACCCTCCGGAAGTACGGGCGTTTTGCAAAGAGCATCAATGCGTTCGGCTCCCAGCTTCATGTAGTTGATGAGGGCGATAAAGGTCAAGGCGTTGATGAGTGGGGCATAGATAGCCGATCCTGCCAGCAGGAACATGATGTAAACGGGCATGGAGACTTTGGCATTTAACAACATCGAGAAGCCAAGTAGCATAATAAGAACCAGGCCGCCATTGAGCAGAGTGGAAGCCAGCGTGATGCTGGGTGCGGGAGCCGCTTCCAAACGGATGCTCTCCCGCTTTAGATCACGGAAAGCTCGTTCCAAGCGTTCAAACTTATTGCCGCTCAGGTTGAAAGCCTTAATCAGGCGGATACCTTGTATATACTCGATCATGCGCGAAGCGGCATTGGTCTTTATTTTTTGATGCCTCTTGCCCAAGGTTGCCACAAAGTGATTGGTGAGCCACATCATGGGGTATGCCAATGGAATGACAGCTGCTGCCGCCAAAGCTAATTGCCAGTTGAAGAATGAGAGCGAAACCAAAGCGACGATGGGCATCGCCAGCCCGCCAAAGAACTGACCGATAAGGTGAGTAGTGAGCATCTCCACGTTGTTATAGTCGCTGACA
>JAEXAJ010000185.1 GCA_023458215.1 Bacteroidota bacterium | reverse complement strand
TCTCATCTCCAACGATTTCTCCTTGGATAAATGTTGCAATTTGTTTAGCAGAGAACTCCATAACTTATTCTTGTTAGATGGTTTCAGAACACAAATAACGGACTTTTTTTTTATATTTCCTTATTCTAGGGTGAATATTTTATACTTACCTATGCAAACGTTGGTAGCACAGGTAGTATTTTTTTACCTTCTTCGAAAGAAGTGATATGTTTAGCATGTCCGATGCGTCGGCAATATTCTTGATGCTGCCGTCATTGTAAAGGATATCGATACTATCGTCTGCCTCGTCGTACATATTCTTCTCGATGCTGGGGGTAGAAATGAAATATTTCGTTTCGGAGAGGGGAATGTCGAGTTGTTCGCTGATCTGCAAAGTAAGTTCTTTTATCCGTTCCTCTCCGAAGGGTTCGGCCGAGATTTCTACTTTGAAGAGGCTCCGGTTTATCATGCCTGTACTCAGGATGGATAACACCTTATCCGAGTGATTGCTCCATACTTTCAGGGCAGTCCAAATGTCGTTGTCGTCTAATTGGATGAAATTCTCCAGGCACTCGGGATTGGTGTAAAATGTTTCTGCACTGATGTTATTATAAAGAAAGAACTTTAATGCGGGAGACGCAAATAGGTCTGTGCCCTGAGTGGCTAGCTCTTTGGCACGAAGCAAGGCGCTGATGAGCATTTTCTCATACGCTACCGATGTCTTATGCAGATAGACTTGCCAGTACATCAACCGGCGGGCGGTGAGGAAGTTCTCGATGGAGTAGATGCCTTTGGATTCGACCACCAAGTGGTCGTCTTTTACGTCGAGCATCTTGATGATGCGGGCAGAGCCGATATTGCCTTCGGTCACTCCGGTGTAGAAACTGTCACGGCGCAGGTAGTCGAGGCGGTCCATATCCAGTTGACCGCTTACGAGTTGGTGCAGGAAGCGTTTGGGATATTCGTCTTTAAAGATTTGGATAGCGAGTGTCAGTTGTCCGTTCATCTCCTTGTTGATACGTTCCATGAGCATCAGGGAGATGGCTTCGTGCGATACACCGCGAACAATGGTATCTTCCAGCACATGGGAGAAGGGCCCGTGACCAATGTCGTGCATCAGGATGGCGGCGGCTACGGCTTCGGCTTCACTATCGAAGATGAAATTGCCTTTGGCAGTAAGCTGCTGGATGGCTTCGCTCATGAGGTAGAAGGCTCCCAGCGAATGCTGAAACCGGGTATGTTGTGCACCGGGATAGACCACCGACGACAAGCCCAGTTGCTTGATACGGCTTAAACGTTGCAGGAGGGGATGTTGTATGATGTCGTACAACAACCCTTTCGGTATGTTGATGAACCCGAAGACGGGGTCGTTGATGATTTTACGTTCGTAAGACATGTTTAATTATCTGTTATATAAGAAAGTTCATTACTATGTATTGAACTTCATGCTATTTATCACTTTGCGGCACTCTTCGTAGTTCAGAATATACGTTGCTTTGCTGCCATCGGGTTTAAGCCACATTTTGCTTTACGCCAACAACACGCATTTTTTGCGTGTTGTTATCCTTATCAACTTCTTCTTCCTTGAAAACATTGTTTATATGTTTTCTGATAGTCTTCTCGTCTTTGTCAAACAACAGTCCCATTTGGTTGGCAGTAAGCCACACCGTGTCCTGTTCCAACTTTACGTCAATGGAAGTCTTCCCGTCTTGGGTTTGATAGATAACAATCTTGTTTTGCTCCATAATCTTGATGATTCGTAATCGGTAGAGTTTCTAACTGCCGGGCTATTAACCGCATGCAAATATCCGAATCATATTCTGAACTTCAAAATATTTGTTTAGTTTATGAACGGCATCCTGACAATAAACTCTTTTTCGTTCCTGATAATCTCAATGTACTTGCCTTCTTTTTTTGTTGCTTTATAACTACTTCATCTTCAGTGTGTAGTAACTGTAGATAGACTGCATGCTTACTAAAGTGTCACTTTTCTAGTAAAAAAGTGTTGCTTTAGTGGTAAAAAAGTACTGCTTTATTAGTAATAAAGTGGCACTTTACAGGGAATAAAGTAACACTTTACTTATAGAAAACAAAAGTAAAGCTATAAGGCGCTGATTATATGTGTAGTAGATTTCCTGCTACCCCCATGCCAAACAATACTGAAATTCATCGAATTTCGGGACGATACCTACTCCTGCCGATTGGAATACGTGTTGGATAGCTGCTTGTTCTTCGGGCGTGATGAGGCGGATGCCTTTACGGCTTTGGTAGAAAATGGCCTCACTCGAAAAGCATTTCATAACTCGCAGGCGGACAAGTTGGACTTGCTTCAAGGGCAAATCTTCGAAAAGCCGGGTCATGCCTTTGGCGTAGCGCACGGGTTTGTCGTCGCGGTAAAAAGAACAACTCTCCGACTTGGGAAGCCGTTCCACATACACCGGGTTGATGGTTCCTATCACTTTGGGCGTATCTTCCGGACTGTCGATGAGTATTTGTGCCGCAATGGCTCGCAGGCAAGTGGCGGCTTTGGGGCACAGGCCTTTGCCTGCAAAGCAGTAAGTGTAGTTCTTGGGGATATCTTGTAAATACAGCATGACTGATAAAGTATTAATACGAAACGGACGAAGACTGTCCGCATGAAAGTATGCCTGTCAGTCCTCGTCCGATTACTATTCGGATAAAGTTTATGCTTAGAGAATGGCTTTCAATTGCTCCGCCATTTCTGCCTGCACTTCTTGTGCGGCCTTGCGTGAAGCGGCTGCAAAGTTTTCGGTTTTATCTACATAGATAATGCCACGGCTGGAGTTCACAATCAGTCCGCAAGTCTTGTTCATGCCGTACTTGCAAACTTCTTCCAACGAACCGCCCTGTGCACCTACGCCGGGAACCAGCAGGAAGTGGTCGGGCACGATCTTACGAATATCTTCGAAGGCACGGCCTTGGGTGGCGCCTACTACATACATCATCTGCTCGTCACTGGCCCACTCTTGTGATTTGCGAAGCACTTTTTCGAAGAGGCGTTCCCCTTTGGTATCTTCTGTTAATTGGAAATCGTGCGAGCCTTTGTTGCTGGTCAGTGCAAGCAGGATAATCCATTTGCCCTCGTAAGTAAGGAAGGGGGTTACGCTGTCTTCGCCCATATAAGGAGCCACGGTCACGGAGTCGATATTCAATTCTTCGAAGAACGTGCGGGCATACATGGCAGAAGTATTGCCGATATCTCCACGCTTTGCATCGGCTATGATGAACTGGTCGGGATAATTCTGCTTGATGTAGTGCACCGTCTTTTCAAAAGCAATCCAACCCTTTACACCCATGCTTTCGTAGAAGGCAAGGTTGGGCTTGTAAGCAATACAGAGGTCGGCTGTTGCGTCGATAATGGCTTTGTTGAAGGCGAAGATCGGGTCTTCTTCTTTTAACAAGTGTTCGGGTATTTTCTTGATGTCGGTGTCAAGACCTACGCAAAGGAATGATTTCTTGCGCTTTATGTTTTCAAATAATTCTTGCTTTGTCATAATTCAATTTCTTTTAGAGTTCACTTTCTTTCAGTCGTTCTGCATTCTCTGCTACAATCAGGTGGTCGATGCAGTCTTGTATATCACCGTCCATAAAGGCGGCGAGGTTATAGATGGTGTAGTTGATGCGATGATCCGTGATACGTCCCTGCGGATAGTTGTAGGTGCGGATCTTGGCAGAACGGTCGCCCGTGCTCACCATGGTCTTACGCTTGGAGGCGATGTCGTCGATGTACTTCTGATGCTCCTTGTCGTAGATGAAGGTGCGCAGGCGCGAGAGGGCGCGTTCCTTGTTCTTGGGCTGGTCGCGGGTTTCGGTACATTCTATAAGGATTTCTTCTACCACGCCGGTATTGGGGTTCTTCCAGTTGTAGCGCAAACGTACGCCGGATTCTACCTTGTTTACATTCTGTCCGCCGGCGCCACCGCTTCGGAAGGTATCCCATTTTATTTCGCCTTCGTTGATAACTACGTCGAACTCTTCGGCTTCGGGCAGCACAGCTACGGAAGCGGCGGAAGTGTGTACACGTCCTTGAGTTTCGGTGGCGGGAACACGCTGCACGCGGTGAACGCCCGATTCGTATTTCATTGTACCGTATACGCCATCACCCGTTATGCTGCAAACGATTTCTTTGAAACCGCCGGCACTACCTTCGTTGGCGCTGGATATTTCCATTCTCCAACCTTTAGTTTCGCAATATTTGGTGTACATGCGGAAGAGGTCGCCGGCAAAGATAGCTGCTTCGTCGCCACCTGTACCTCCACGTATTTCGAGGATGGCATTACGGCTGTCCTGCGGATCGGCAGGGACGAGCAGGAGCTTTATCTGTTCTTCCAACTCCGGCTGGCGGGTCTGGCAGAGGTCGAGTTCTTCGCGTGCCATGTCGCGCATCTCCTGGTCGGTTTCATTGGCAATTATTTCCTTGGCTTCATCGATGCCGGCCAGTACTTGCATGTACTCCTTGCGGGCATTCATCAGGTCGCCCAGTTCTTTGTATTCCTTGGTTAGCTTGACGTAGCGCTTCTGGTCAGCAATCACTGCCGGGTCGGTAATCAGTGTCGACACTTCTTCGAAGCGGGCAACGAGCCCTTCCAATTTTTCGAGTATGGTATTGTTCTCTGCCATATATTAATATCTGAATTCTCCGAACTCACTCTTGATAATCAACTCTTTCTGATCGCTCTCTTCGATACGTCCCACAATCTGCGCATCGATGTTGAAACTCTTTGAGATAGCGATTACTTCTTCCGCATGTTCGGGCGAGAGGTAGACTTCGAGGCGATGTCCCATATTGAATACCTTGTACATCTCGCTCCAGTCCGTATTGCTCTGCTCTTTGATAGTGCGGAACAGGGGAGGAACAGGGAAAAGGTTATCTTTTATCACGCGGCAGTTATCTCCGATAAAGTGCAACACTTTGGTCTGCGCGCCACCCGAGCAGTGTACCATACCGTGTATCTCGGGACGAAGTGCATCGAGCAACTTCTTCACTACCGGTGCATACGTGCGGGTAGCCGAGAGTACCAGTTTGCCTGCGTCCAGCGGACTGCCTTCTACGGCATCCGTCAGTCGTAGTGCACCGCTGTAAACCAGCTCTTCGGGAACAGCCTTGTCATAACTTTCGGGATATTTCTCTGCCAGATATTTGGAGAATACGTCGTGGCGCGCCGAGGTCAGACCGTTACTGCCCATACCGCCGTTGTATTCTTTTTCATAAGTAGCTTGACCGCAAGACGAAAGACCTACGATGACATCTCCCGGACGAATATTGGCATTGTCAATCACATCTGAACGTTTCATGCGGCAAGTCACAGTGGAGTCTACGATGATGGTGCGCACCAAGTCGCCTACATCGGCAGTCTCACCACCGGTAGCATATACGCCCACACCCATTTCACGGAGTTCGGCCAGCAGCTCATCGGTACCGTTGATGATGGCCGAAATTACTTCACCGGGAATCAACAATTTATTGCGTCCGATGGTCGAAGATACGAGAATGTTATCCACCGCACCTACACAGAGCAGGTCGTCGATGTTCATAATCAGTGCATCCTGTGCGATGCCTTTCCAAACAGACAGATCGCCGGTTTCTTTCCAATACATATATGCCAGACTGGATTTGGTTCCTGCACCATCGGCATGCATAATGTTGCAATACTCCGGGTCACCGCCCAAAATGTCAGGGATAATTTTGCAGAAAGCCTGCGGGAAAATGCCTTTGTCGATGTTCTTGATGGCGTTATGCACATCTTCTTTCGATGCGCTGACGCCTCGCATCATGTATCGTTGATTACTCATGAGTTAATAAGTTAGTTCAATTGAAAGTGCAAAGATAGTGTAAACCATAGGTAGTACAAAATAAGCGGGCATCTTTTTGATGCTGACAATCAGTCTGTCTTTCATATCCATTCTAAAATATTATGCTTCCTATTTATTGTTCTTAATGAATAGAATGATTATATTTGTACGTGTAAACCAATACAATCTAATTATGAAACAGCATTTTCAGAAACTAAAAAAATGTTGTGGTATATCAAGCTTATTACTTCTCATGGGACTAATTGTGTCTTGTAATAAAGACGAAGATATAGCAACACTTTTAAATCCTCAGACTATCTGTGGATCTTATTATAATGGTGAAGGAATTAGTGTAGGATGGAATGGTAAAGAAGTATCCAATATTAGTTTTGAATTATCGCCAGTTGAAGGAGATAGTACTAAGTTGAAATTAGAGTTATTCAATGCTATTCCGTTGAATAATGGCGTTGAGGTGCTGGTAGATGTTATACCTGGCGAAACAGAAATAAGCTTTTCCGGCATATTGAAGAATTATTCGTATGAACTGCAAGTTGAAGGTATCTATATGAATCATTCCTTGGAAGACTTGAAGAGTACTGAAAAACAATCGAAAATAGATCTGCAATGCCGTTATAAGGCACATGGTGATTTAGATATAGATAAACCTTATATTTTCCGCTTTGATAAAAATTGCATGTATTGGCAGGCAGGTACATCGGGTCCGGTTGAATGGGACGGACACACATATTCTGCTACTGATTTTGTTCAAACAGTATTAGAGCATATTAGTGCCAGAATTGCTAAAGAAGTATCGGCAATGCAATTCGTTTTTCATGATGATGCATCTGTAGATATTTCAGTTTGTAGAGCAGGAAATACAGACTTTACTCCATGGATGACTGTTCTATATTGGTATGGTGAGTATAGTAACAGTATGTATCTTGAATTTACTGGGGAGCAAGTCAAGATGTTTTATGATATGTGGCTAGGAACACCGAACGAATCCTATACACCTCCATTCAGGATGTGGGGTGAACGTAATTTGCTGCCAATGATTTATTGGGCCGGTGAAAGACTGGGGTGGAGTATAGCAAATCCTAACCGTTATTATGCGTTAGAAATGTATACTAAGGGCAAAGGCCTTGAAGGACTTACTGAGAAAGAAAAGCAAGAATTGCTACTTTTTGAGAAGTGTTTGAATAATGTGGACGATCATAATCATTGGATGTCTTGGTGTATTACAATGAACTCTGAACGGATAAGATAGTATTGATAAATATAGTCCTCTCTTCTTTTTGTGCTGATAATCAGTTACAACAGAAGAAAGGACTATATTTTTAGATCAGTTCTTGATTAGAACTGCACCTGCGGAGCTTGTTCCGTACCTTCGGCTGCTTCAAAGTAAGCGCGTTTGCCGAAACCGAATACACTGGCAAGTATATTCTTCGGGAAGCGGCGGATGGCAGTATTGAAGTCTTTCGCAGCGTTGTTGAAGTTGGTACGAGCCACGTTAATACGGTTTTCAGTACCTTCCAATTGGGCTTGTAGTTCGAGAAAGTTTTGGTTGGCTTTCAGGTCAGGATAATTCTCGGTGATAGCAAGCAATTTTCCGAGGGCAGAAGTCACGGCACCCTGAGCTTTTTGGTATTCAGCAAGCTTTTCGGGAGTCAGGTCATTAGCATCCACTGTGATTTGAGTAGCTTTGCTTCGGGCTTCTACTACACCCTCTAAAGTAGATTGCTCATGAGTGGCATATCCTTTTACTGTATTTACAAGGTTAGGAATAAGGTCGGCACGGCGTTGATATTGGGTTTCTACGTTCGACCATTGTCCGCTTACGTTTTCGTCCATCGTGACTAGTCCGTTATAACCGGTTACCCCCCAAATAGCGAGGAGGGCTATAACAACAATGATAATAATGGTTGATTTCTTCATACTTCTTTTCTTTAATTATTTGATCCCCTGAACCCCCTGAAGAGGGGGAAGTGGATACTCTGTTAAACAATATATATGCATATAAAATACTGACTATTCTCATTCTCCTTTAGGGCGACGAAGGCTTAAAACCTTGAGCCGGCACCTCCGCCACCGCCCATACCTCCGCCGAAGCTTCCTCCACCGAAGCCTCCACCGCCTCCAAAGCCGCGTCCGCCACCCATACCACCGAAGATAACAGGGCCGCCTCCACCACCGCCACGATAATTTTCGTCGTACGATTGCTGGCGCCTAACGACATGATGGCCGCAGTTACGGCATGTATATGTTACGTCTTCAGTCTTCACTCCGTTGCGGCGCGAAACGAGTACACTGCCGCTACGTTGCAACTTGTGCTGCCCACAGTTAGGACATTTGGTAGCCTTGCGCTGTGCAAGGATGCCAAAGAACGAAGCTACGGCGATAATGCCTAAAAGTCCGAAAAGCATCGAACCGATCGGGAGGTTGTCTCCTTCTTCCGTATCGTTTACCATACTGCCGTCCAGCCGGGCGCATACGGCACGTACTCCTGCTACCATGCCTTCATTCCAGTTGCCATCTTTCAGATATGGAATCATATCACGAGTCTGAATACGTTTACAGATGGCGTCGGGCAAATCGCCCTCCAAGCCATAACCTGTGTAGAACTGAATACACCGTTGGTCGGTGACCAGCAGGATCACTAAACCGTTGTTCTTGCCTTTCTTTCCCACACCCCATTCGTTAAGAAGTTGGTGTGCAAAGTCGAAACAATCTTCTTGTCCGATGGACGGGACAACGGCAACTACCGTTTCGATGCCGGTTTGTTGCTCCAATGCATAAAGCATGCGGTCTATACTGTCGCATGCTGCTACAGATAGGATGCCGGCAGGATTGCAGACGTAGCGCGTCTTGTCCTGAAGATGTACTTTGGGAATGTTCCGGGTGGTATAAACTTCTTGTGCCTGCAAGGAAATAAGTAGGCATAAGAAAAATGTTATAGAAATAATTCGTCTCATACTATAGTATTTGTAGCGGCGAAGATACGGAAAATCACATCAATGAATATACTTTCCCGCAAAATTCTTTACTCGCTCTGTGTATTCCTGCGAATAATCTTTGTAGGATTTAGCATGTGTTGCACCGGGAACAATCCATAACTCCTTAGGTTCGGGTTTAGCCTCATAAAGTTTGTAAACCATCCAGGTAGGTACATACGTATCGGCATCTCCATGGATGAAGAACATGGGGAGCGTGCACTTCTTAACTTGATTCAATGCGGAAGCTTCGCGGAAATCCCATTCGTATTCTTGCTTGCAAAGCCAGCTTGCTACATGCAGCAAGGGGAAGGCGGGCAGGCCGTATTGTGCTTTCAATTCGCCACGGAACTCATCCCATACACTGGTGTAGCCGCAGTCTTCTACAAAACACTTGATGAAAGGTTGCTGATAAATGCCATGTTCTACTTCGCCGGAGATCATCATGGTGGTAGCAGCCCCCATAGATATGCCGTGTACTACCATTTCCGTGCCACTGCTACGGGTATAGATACTGTCGCCTACAGTTACGGTTTCATTGTTTCTGCCGAAGAGTTCGTCGGCTGTTTCGGTCCATTGCAAGACGTCGAGACGGTCCAGCCAGCCCATTTGTATTTCTGTACCCTCGCTCATTCCATGTCCGTGGAGGTCGGGCAACAGGACATTATATTTCAGTTGACGACTATAGAGATAACCGATGTTGAGCATACGGATGGAATTGTCGGTGTAACCGTGTACAATAACTGCGGTCTTGCGGGTAGATTGGGCAGCTTCAATGTAGAGGGCGTGTAGTCTCTCACCCCGGTCATTTTCTAAATAGAAATCGCGTAAGGCACCTGCTGTACGCAGGCTGTCTACCCACGGCTTCAATTCGGGATACTCATTAAACATGTATTCGTAGGATGTCTCAAGATTGCGGGCACGTGTGAGGTCGTCAGGCCTTAGTGCGTGCCCCAGCATGTAGTAGCCTCCACACAACAGAATAGTGCAGAGAACAGCTAAACTGATTAATGAATATTTTAAAATCTTCTTCATGTTACCTATTCCAAATTTCCCATGCAGCAAAGGCTTGCAGCAACAGCATTTCCAGTCCGTTCTTGGTTACGGCTCCTTGTGCTTCACCTTTCTTCATAAAGAGAGTTTCATTTGGATTATATAACAAATCGTAAAGCAAATGGTTGGGAGTCAGTGACTCGTAAGGGATGTTAGGGCAGAAATCGACCTTCGGGTACATGCCTACAGGAGTACAGTTCACAATGACTGTGTACTCTTGCATGATTTCAGGAGTCAGCTCTTGGTATGTCAAGTACTTGTCGTAATCTTTGGTACGTGATACAAAGGTGCTTTCTATCCCTAGATTTTTCAGTCCCCAATATACGGCTTTTGATGCTCCGCCGGTACCCAATAATAATGCTTTTTTGTGGTGTGGTTGCAACAAAGGTTCTATTGATTGTGTAAAGCCGATGATATCAGAGTTACATCCAATCAGTTTCACTTTCCCTTTAGGAAGGCGAATAATTTTTATCACATTGACAGCACCGATCTTGGCAGTGTCTTTGTCAAGTTCATCCAGATAAGGAATGACTTGTTCCTTATAAGGTATGGTCACATTAAGTCCGCAGAGATTAGGGTTTTCTTCTATCACTTCCATAAAGTCTTCGATGCGAGGGATTTCGAAGTTTACGTATTCCGCATTAATATTCTCTGCCTTGAATTTCTCATTGAAATATCCGATGGAGAACGAATGCTTCAGCGGATAGCCTATTAAACCGTATTTCTGCATAATGATAAAGATGATTAAATGATAAGGTGATAAAGTGATAAGGTGATAAAATGTTGGAATAATACCATGATAAGATAATACTGTGTTATCACCTCATCACTTTATCACCTTATCACTCTTCATCTTACATCTTATTTGACTGCTATATATAAGGTACATATTCCAAAAGTCAACAGTTTGAAGTGCACTTCGCTGAAACCTGCCTTTCGGATAACTTCTTGCATCACCTTACCTTGGGGGCAGGCGCGGATGCTTTGTGGCAGATAGGTATAAGCGCTGTTGTCTTTTGAGATGCATTTGCCAATCAGAGGGATCACGACTTTGGAGTAGATAGCAAAAAGCTGCTTCATCGGGAAATACTCCGGAGTAGAGAGTTCCAGAATGACTAGATGTCCGCCGGGTTTTAGTACGCGGCACATTTCAGAAAGTCCCTTGTCTAATCCTTCGAAATTACGGATGCCGAACGCTACGGTTACAGCATCAAAACTTTCATCGGCAAATGAGAGAGAGGTGCAGTCCTCCCGGGCAAAAGAAATCTTGTCCGAGAGGTGCGCCTGTTTTGCTTTTTCACGTCCCACATTCATCATACCTTCCGAAATGTCGGTACCTATCAAGGCATCGGGTTGCAGTTCGCGGCACGCAAGTATGGCGAAGTCGCCGGTGCCGGTAGCTACATCCATGATGCTCCGCGGATGGAAAGGACGAAGTACATTGATTGCCTTCCTGCGCCAGCTGCGGTCAATCCCCATAGAGAGGGTATGATTCAACTTGTCGTAGGCAGGAGCAATGTTATCAAACATTTCTTCCACTTGTTCGCTCTTCTTCCCGTCTTTGCCGTAAGGCTTGATATGTTCCTGTGGATAATTCATTTTATTTAATTAAGAATGATGAATGATGAATGAAGAATTGGGCTGCGCATTCATTCCGAATGGCAATTCTTCATTCTTCATTTTTAGTTCTTCATTTTAAATAAGTTTCTACGTTCTTCTCGATACGTGTCGCAATGTTGCTGGTATCTTCTTTCACGAACTTCTCGCCGGTGATGTGCTCGTACAATTCGATGTAACGTTCGCTGATAGAAGTAACGATTTCTTCGGTCATTTCGGGTACTTGTTGACCTGCTTTGCCTTGGAAACCATTGTCCATCAACCATTCGCGTACAAATTCCTTGGAAAGTTGTTTTTGGGGCTCACCTTTGGCAAAACGCTCTTCATAACCTTCGGAGTAGAAGTAACGGCTGGAGTCAGGAGTATGGATTTCGTCCATCAGGTAGATGGTACCGTTGTGCTTACCGAACTCATACTTGGTATCAACCAAGATCAATCCACGTTCTGCGGCGATTTCAGTACCACGAAGGAACAAAGCCATGGTGTATTTTTCTAATATGGCATATTCCTCCGGTGTAGCCAGGCCTTGTGCAAGGATTTCTTCTTTGGAGATATCAGCATCGTGTTCACCGATTTCTGCTTTGGTAGTCGGAGTGATGATAGGTTCGGGGAATTTTTGGTTTTCCTTCATTCCTTCGGGCAACTTGATGCCGCAGATTTCGCGAACACCACTTTTATAGGCACGCCATGCGCTACCGCAAAGATAGCCGCGAACAATCATTTCGATAGGAAAACCTTCGCACATTACACCAACGGTAACCATAGGGTCGGGAGTAGCTTGTTTCCAGTTGGGACATATGTCGGTAGTGGCATCCAGGAACTTGGCTGCAATTTGGTTTAGCATTTGTCCTTTGAAAGGAATACCTTTCGGCAATACTACGTCGAAGGCTGAGATACGGTCGGTAGCAACCATTACTAACTGTTCACCATTGATGTTGTACACATCACGTACTTTCCCGTGGTACACGCTTTTCTGTCCCGGAAAATTGAAATCTGTCTTAGTTAATGCTTTCATCTTTGTAATATTTACTGTTTGAAAATTTACGTTTTAGGACGGAAGTTGTCTTTCCGCTCTTTGTTTCTCTCGTTCGGCCTTGACTTCTTTATCGTATTTCTCGTAAGCTTCAACGATATGTGTCACTAGCTTATGCCGAACAATATCTTTCTTATTGAGTTCGATAAAGCTGATGCCTTTCACGCCTTTCAATATTCTCAAGGCTTGTACCAGACCGGAAGTTTGCGATTGCGGCAAGTCAATCTGCGTCATGTCTCCCGTTACAATCATTTTGGTGTTCATGCCCATACGGGTGAGGAACATCTTGATCTGCTGGGTGGTGGTATTCTGCGCTTCGTCCAAAATAACCACGGCATCATTCAGTGTTCGTCCTCGCATAAAGGCGAGGGGAGCAATTTGGATGATGTTCAGTTCCATGTATTCTTTAAGTTTGGCGGCAGGTATCATATCTTGCAAGGCATCGTAAAGGGGTTGCAGATACGGGTCTATCTTGTCCTTCATGTCGCCAGGTAGGAATCCTAGTTTCTCTCCGGCTTCTACGGCGGGACGGCTGAGGATGATTTTCTTTATCTCTTTGTTCTTCAAAGCTCGCACGGCAAGGGCGATGGCGGTATATGTCTTACCTGAACCTGCGGGACCGACGGCAAATAACATATCGTTCTTGGCAAAAGCTTCCACCAGCTTCAATTGGTTTTCACTGCGCGGAATAATCGGCTTTCCGTTTACACTGAACACGATGACATTACCTGATTTCTCAGCTTGCGGGGCGTTCCCTTTGATGATGTCGATGATGACTTCTTCTTTCAAAGAGTTATATTCGGCGCAGTACTTCTCCAGTTTGGTGATGTTTTCTTCGAAAGCGCACATTTCCTCTTCGTCTCCCAGGACTTTGATAACATTGCCGCGGGCAACGATGCGGAGTTTAGGATACAGAGCTTTTATCAGTTGCATATTGACGTTATTTACGCCGTAAAAGATAACCGGGTCAATATCCTCAAGAACAATCAGTTTTTCTATCATTGATATGCTTTAAAATCCAATTCGTGTTGGTAGTGAAACGTTCTGCAAATGTAGTGAAACGTTTTTATAGTCAAACGGTTCTATCGGGTATTTTTTTTGCAGGGGGCGACGATAAATCATCGGCAACTGTTTTACGAGGATTGTGTTTCCTTTTTGGGTGCAGCTGATATTATTCCCGGTCAGTGTTCCTTCCTTCATGTTGAAGATGAGGTTAGGGTCGAAATGCTGGCCGTTGATGCGGGTCTCGAAATGTAGGTGCTCGGTAGAGGCACGTCCGGTGCGTCCTGTCAGGGCTATTGCCTGGCCTGCTTTTACGGTGTCTCCGCTTTGCACCAGATTCTTGAAGTTATGGCTGTATATGGTTTCCAAACCGGAAGGGTGGCGAACGACGATCACATTGCCGTAGGCGCTGTAGGGTTTTGCCATTCGCACCACACCATCGAAGGCACAGCGGATGGTGTCTTTGGCGCAGGTTTTGATATCTATGCCGCTGTGATGGCCTCGTCCTCGTCCGTAAGGAGAGATTACTTTGGCACCGGGCAAGGGGAAGGAGTATTGCGCATCAGTGATGGTGTCGAGGTATATCTCGATCTGTTTGCTTTTGCCGAATAATCCCGGAGTAGCTACACGGATGTGGTTGATCTCCATGGGGGTGAAAGGCGGATTTTTTGCTTGTGCCACCGCGGAGAAGGCGATTAGTAATATAGGTATAAGAAAGTTGTACTTCATGGGTTATAGAAAATAGTGTATGCTTCCGCCGTCCGAGGTGGCGTATTTCTTTAAAAGGTCTTGTGTCATTTCGGCGGCTTCCTCGAGTCCGTCCACGCCGTTGTAACCGTTGATGATGGCAAGGATGTGACGGGTTTCGAGATCCATCTTGGTGCGTTCGTGGTCGCTGGTAGGGGTGCCGATGCCTCCTACGAGGTCACGATAAACGGGGAGCCCTTCGATGTTCAGCACGCCTCGACCTATCCCTTCGAACGGTTCGTCTGCGCGTCCAATGCCGAGTTCAAGGTGGGTGCCTTGTATCTTGTCTGCATCGAAGCCGCCGATGGAGTAGCCTGTGCGCAGGGAGACGAGGTTGATGAGATCGACCAATGTGTCGATCTGATATAATGCCAGCCCACGCATGAGTCGGCGGCGCAAAGCTTCGGCAGACGGGCGGTAGCGGCTGGGATCTTTGCCGCAACGTTTATAGGCTTCGCGGGTAGCGGCAATGACGGGGTGCGACTTTATATCTTCCACTTCGGTAGTAGAAACTAATTCCTTGGTGAAGGTATTAATCTCCTCCCAAAGTCCTTCGCAGAAAGTCGTATTAGTAACTTCTGCATAAACTGCCACACCTCTGAAAATGGGGCAGGCTAGCTTAATTTCTTCTGATGTAGTAATCTTATAAAACATAAAATAGTTATAAGTTATTAGTTATAAGTTATTTGTTGGTGTTTCTCCTTGCGGAGTGACGGGTATATAAGCACATGTCTTATAACTAATAACTTATAACTTGGTTTATCATGATCCCCGACAGTATGCGCCCCGACTTGATGCCTAGCCGTCGTGCCGAGAAGAACTCTTCGTGGCGGGTAAAGGTGCAAATGCCTGCTGTTTGTATTTGGGTGGAAGGTATGCCGAAGTCCAGCAGTTGCAGGCGGTTCGCGGCCCAGAGGTCGATATGGTATTTATGGGTTGCGGGTTTCCATTCGGAGATGTACTCCATGCGGAAGCCATTCGTGCGGAAGGTCTCATATACCTCGTCGCCTACTTCAAAGGCGGGGAGGGAGATACCGGGACCAATACAGGCGATGATGTCTTTGCCATCGGTGCCGTAGAGGGCACGCATGCGGTCGAGGGTATGGCCGAGGATGTAGTTCACTGTTCCCCGCCAACCGGCGTGGATGGCGGCAATGGCTTGGTGCTTGCGGTCGTATAAGAGGATGGGGATGCAGTCGGCGGTGGAGATGCAGAGGCAGTAATCCGGTTCACGGGTAATCAGTGCATCGATGCCTTGCAGCAAGGCGTGGCGTTCTTCTTCGTTGGCTTGCAGATAGGTTTCATCAATAGCAAGTACCTTAGTGTCGTGAATTTGATAAGGAATAATCAGCTCTTTAGGACGATGGAGCAGGGATGAGTTTAATAATTCCTGATTGCGGCGGACGCATTCTGCGTCATCTCCCGTATAAGGTGTGCAGTTGAAGGAGGCATAATTTCCTCGGCTGCATCCTCCGTGGCGAGTGGTTACAAAACAAGAAATGTTGGGATAAGAGGAAAGTACCTCATATCCCAACATTCTTTTATCTTCGGTGAGCGGAATCATTTTTTGTCGTCCTCCCAGTCCTCTTCTTCGTACTCAAAGTCTTCGAGGTCGTCAATGTCCTCCTCGTCGTCAACGTATTCGTAGCCGAGGTCTTCGTCTTCACCTTCTTCCTTCAATTCCTCTTGCAGGTGGCTCATGTCTTTGGCACGATGGGCAATACTTTCTATTTTGCCTTCTATTTTGTTGCTTTCCTTATTCAACTCTTCCCAAAGGAGATCTTTCAGTACGGATACACCCATACCGGAGATGGCTGAGATGAATACATGAGGAATGTTTTCGGGCAACGTAGGTTCTATCTCGTCCATCAGTTCCTGGTCGAGCATATCGCATTTGGTAATGGCAAGCACCCGTTGCTTGTCCAGCATTTCGGGGTTGAAAGTGCGAAGTTCGTTCAGCAGAATTTCATATTCCTTGCGGATGTCATCACTGTCGGCAGGGACCATGAAAAGCAGCAGGGAGTTGCGCTCGATGTGGCGCAAGAATCGCAGTCCTAAACCTTTACCGGCACTGGCACCTTCGATAATTCCGGGGATGTCGGCCATTACGAACGATTTCCCGTCACGATAGGACACGATACCCAGGTTGGGCTCCAGTGTAGTAAAAGGATAGTTTGCAATCTTGGGCTTGGCTGCTGAGATAGAAGCAAGTAAAGTCGATTTACCTGCATTGGGGAAACCTACCAGACCGACGTCTGCCAGTAATTTCAACTCCATGATTACCGTCATTTCCTGCATCGGCTCGCCCGGCTGTGCAAAGCGGGGGGCTTGTCGGGTGGCAGTTTTGAAGTGCCAGTTGCCCAGTCCGCCGCGACCGCCTTTCAGCAGAACAACTTCTTGTCCGTGCTCGGTGACGTCACAGAGGTATTCGCCAGTTTCGGCGTTGTAGACTACGGTACCGCAAGGAACTTCGATTACTTTATCTCCTCCGTCCTTTCCGAAACTGCGTCCTTTACTGCCCGATTCGCCGTGCCCCGCCATGATATGGCGGTCGTAGCGCAGGTGTAACAAAGTCCAATAGTTACGGTTGCCTCGGAGTATAACATGACCTCCTCGTCCTCCGTCACCTCCGTCGGGGCCACCATTGGGTATGTATTTCTCACGCCGCATGTGCGTGGAGCCTCGTCCGCCCTTTCCGGAGCGGCAATATATTTTTACGTAGTCAACAAAATTCGATTCAGCCATAAGGGTTAATGTGCTAATAGGGTTAATGTGCCAATGTGCTAATGCGCTGCGCTGTTATGCCGGATGGCGATTAGCACATTGGCACATTAGCACATTGAATAATTATTTTACCGCATCAATAGCAGTACAAACGTCAGCAAAGATTTGCTCTAATACGCCGAAACCTTTGATATGTTGGTATTTGCCATCTTGTTTATACCAGTCAATCAGCGGAGAAGTCTGTGTGTGGTAAACAACGAGACGCTTTTGAATCGTTTCTTCATTGTCGTCCGCACGACCGGATTCTTGTCCACGCTTGATGAGGCGTTTCATCAGTTCTTCTTCGGGTACGTCGAGGTCGAGCATTACACTAACTTCTTGTCCACGGGCAGCCAGCATCTTCTTTAATGCTTCAGCTTGTGCAATTGTTCTGGGGAAACCGTCGAAGATAACGCCTTTGCTATCTTTGAAGCTATCCAGTGTGCTTGCAAGGATGTCAATCATCAGTTCGTCGGGGATCAACTGGCCTTGGTCGATGTAACCTTTGGCAGTTTTGCCCAATTCTGTGCCGTTCTTAATTTCTGCGCGCAATACGTCGCCTGTGGAAATGTGGTTAATACCGTATTGCTTTACAATCAAATCACTTTGTGTTCCCTTACCTGAACCGGGAGCACCGAAAATTACAATGTTCAACATTTTGTTTAGCTATTATTTAGTTATAATTAGTCTACTACCGTATATATATCGGGATAGTTGCGACCGAAGCCGTCGTAATCCAGTCCATAACCTACGATGAAGTCATTGGGGATGCTCATGGCAACGTAGTCGATATTCAGTTTCACTTTCAGTTTATCGGGTTTCAACAGCAAAGAGGCGATGCGGATTTCCTTCGGGTTGCGTGTGCCGAGAGTATCCAGCAGGCGTTGCATGGTGAAACCGGTATCTACGATATCTTCTACAATAACTACCGTGCGACCGGTGAGGTCTTCGTTGATACCGATTACTTCTTTGATAACCCCGGTAGAGGAAACTCCCTGATAGGAAGCCAACTTAATAAACGAGATTTCGCTAGGTATCGTAATGCGTTTCATTAAATCGGAGGTAAACATGAACGAACCGTTCAATACGCTGAGAAACAGTGGATTTGTTCCTGCCAGGTCGCGGTTGATCTCATTTGCTACGCGGGTTACTTCCTTCAGAATGTCCTGTTCTTTGATAGAAACTGTGAACATCTTGTCTTTTATCTGTATGGTGTCCATAGGTGGGGTATATTTTGAAACTGGCACAAAAGTACGATTTTTATTCCACTCCGTGCATCATCTTCTGCAATTTCTTTGAAAGCAGGAAGAGGATAAGCGATGCCGTAGCCGACATGACGACGAATACCATAAAGAAGTCGAACATCGTATCAATTTGGAAACCAAGCAGTGTTTTTACCTTCCCCGGTTCGGGATAAAGACCGCTCAACGTGCCGGCAAATTTGTTGGCGGTGGCGGTGGAAAGATACCAGATACCCATCATCAGGGAAGCGAAACGGATAGGTGTCAGCTTGTTCACCATGGACAATCCGATAGGTGAGAGGCAGATTTCTCCCATCGTGTGGATAAAGTAAAGTCCCGTCAGCCAGATGAGGCTCACTTTGATGCCCGGCTGCACATCTTTTACGCCGAAGCAGATGACCAGGTAGCCTAAAGAAAGCAGCAACAGACCGATAGCTTGTTTGGTAGGAGAAGCAGGTTCCATACCCCGTTTGCCCAGCGCATTCCACACTCCCGGCATGATGGCTGCCAGTATGACTACAAAAAAAGGATTGAAAGATTGAATCCACGATGCCGGCATTTCCCAACCCAGGATAACACGGTCGGTTTGTTCGGAGGCGAAGAGCGTCAATGAAGCACCCGCTTGTTCGTAGGCCGCCCAAAAGAAAATAACAAAGAAGGCGATGATATAAATTACGAAGATACGGCTACGTTCTATTTTAGTGAGCGAGCCTTGCAGAAGGATGCTTACGGGGAACACGATACAGGCTGTAAAGATACCTATGCTAATAAAATCGTCACCAAAGCACCAATAGAAGAAGATGGCAAGAGCGATGGCAAGTGCACCCAATATCAGGTAGTTGCGTATCTTTTTGCTCCGATCCATATCCATTTCTGATACGGATTGTACCGTGCGTGCGGGTTGCTCCTTCTTTGCATCGGGAATGATGCCGAGTTGTGTTCCATCCGGGCCGATAAGGTATTTATTCTTCTGTGTCTCGAATAAAAGCACTGTGAATACAGTGACAACGGCTGCGATAAGGAATCCCCATTTGAAGTCAGCCGGATTGCCTGTTTCTCCGAAATAGCCGCAAACCAACGGGGCGAGGAAGGAACCTACATTGACACCCATGTAGTAGATGGTATAGGCCGAATCCAATCGTCGGTCGCCCGGCACGTAGAGCTGTCCTACCAACGAGGCTACCGTTGGTTTAAAGCATCCGTTCCCTAATATAAGAAAGGTGAGGCCGCCGTACATCAGCCAGTGGGATAGTTGAACGGCTTCGAGCATCGAGGCGCTGGCAAACATCAGGAACTGCCCTACAGCCATCATCATCGCTCCCCAGAATACCGAGCGACGGGTACCCCAGTATTTGTCGGCTATATATCCACCGATGAGCGGTGTCAGGTAAACCAAACCGGTATAACTGCCGTAGATGGAGGCGGCATGTTCTTTGTCGAACAGTAAAGCCTGGGTTAAAAACAAGATGAAGATGGCCCGCATGCCATAGTAGCTGAAGCGTTCGGACGTGCTGGTAGCGAAAATGAAGTAAAGCCCTTTAGGGTGTTTCGAAGTGCTCATTGAATATGTTTTTTAGTATATTTGTTTCCCATAGTGAATGGTGTGTGCAAAATTAGTGATTCTTTGCTTATCTTCCTCTTTTATTCGTAGGTAATTGACTGTGGTAATCCTACTCGAATCCTTGCCGTTATTATGATTCTATTGCATAAATGTTACATTAATGTTACTTAATTTATTGACTGATAATTAAATGAATAAATAATAAATATTCATTTTTACTGTTCGTGCTCTGTTCTACTTTTGTTCCCGAAATCAAATCGAGAACAACATGAAAATCGTTACTAATATTAAGTCGGAACTACTTGCAAACAAGAAATTATCTGATCTTGTATTTATTCTTTGGGCGGGAGGTGCAGCCCTTCTTTCTTATTCTTTGGTGTATGCTTTGCGCAAACCTTTTACGGCGGCTTCGTTCGACGGGATGGAAGCTTTTGGGCTGGACTATAAGGTGCTGACTACTATCATACAAATCTTAGGTTATCTTATTGCGAAGTTTGTGGGTATTAAACTTATTTCCGAATTGAAGAAAGAGAATCGGATGAAGTTTATTCTGGTATCCATCCTTATAGCCGAGCTTTCTTTGGTCATGTTTGGGTTGCTGCCTGCACCTTATAATATATTTGCGATGTTTTTCAACGGCCTTTCTCTAGGGTGCATGTGGGGCGTGATATTTAGCTTTATCGAAGGCAGACGTATGACGGATATACTTGCAAGTTTGCTGGGTATCAGTATTGTAATCAGTTCCGGGGTGGCGAAGTCTATGGGGCTGTTTGTCATGAACTCGCTACACATCGGTGAATTTTGGATGCCGGCTTTCATTGGTGCATTCGCTTTGCCGTTGCTAGCTTTGTTGGGATACATCCTAAACCGTTTGCCGCAACCTACGGCAGAAGATGTGGAGGCAAAAAGCCAACGCGTTACATTGGATAGTAAGCAGCGGAAAGCGCTTTTCTATAACTTTATGCCTGTATTGCTTCTATTGTTTGTTGCCAATCTGCTATTAGTCATTCTCCGGGATATTAAAGAGGATTTTCTCGTGAAGATTATCGACATGAGCGAACACTCATCATGGATGTTTGCTCAGGTAGACAGTGTGGTCACGCTTATTATACTGACGCTTTTCGGTATGATGGTATTTGTGAAAAGCAACATCAAGGTGCTGGTTATTCTGTTGAGTATGGTGGTTGCAGGAACGGCTACAATGAGTTTTGTATCCTTGAACTATGATACGCTTCAACTGGATACCGTCACTTGGCTGTTCGTTCAGAGTTTGAGCCTTTACATTGCATACCTTTGCTTTCAAAGCATCTTCTTCGACCGCTTTATCGCTTGTTTCAAGGTGAAAGGGAATGTAGGGTTCTTCATTGTGACAATTGATTTTATAGGATATACAGGCACGGTGCTGGTGCTGATGTTCAAGGAATTTTTCAATACGGATATTGACTGGCTTCAATTCTATAATCAGATGTCGGGCTATGTGGGTATTATTTGTTCGGTGGCATTTACTTGTTCTATTATTTACCTGGTGCAAAGGCATAACCGCGAAGCGATGATAAGGAATGGAGTTGCCGAGGAAGAAGAAACAGAAGTATTGCCATCCGTCAATCAACTGTCTTGCTGATGAAATGTTTTTCTAAATCTTTTTTCTGTCTGCTGGCGGTCGCAATTACCTCGACCGTCGCAGCTCAGGAAGACTTGACGGATAAAATACAGTGCAAACTCACCGGACGCATGCTGATGGATGGAGGCGTATTCCTTCCGAATGAGAACGCCTTTGGAAACGGCACCGAGTTCAGCGATTTGCGGGTGGGTGTAAAGGCTTCGTATGCCAACTGGGATATGAAAGTGGAAATAGGTTATGCGGGAAGTAAAGTGTCTATCAAGGACGCTTTTGCAACCTATACTATGGGGCGGCATGCCATTCAAGTGGGGCAGTTCTATGAGCCTTTTACGTTGGATATGTTATGCAGTACGTTTGACCTGCGCTTTAACCAATCACCCGGTGCGGTGCTGGCCATGACAAATAGCCGTCGGCTGGGAGTGGCTTATACTTATAATTCGCAGCACTATTATGCTTGTGGCGGTTTCTTTACTGATAATGATATTAGTAATGTGAAGAATGCGTCGCAAGGATATGCCGTAGACGGACGTTTGGTCTATCGTCCCGTAAACGACGGGGCAGGAAAGTTGCTGCATGTGGGACTGGCAGGTGTATACCGTACTCCGGACGGGGCTTTGCCGGACGAGGAGGGTAGACATACCTTTATATATAAGTCGCCCGGCGTAAGCACTATTGATAATCGCCATCTGATTTATGCCGCGGTGGATCAGGCGCGTTATCAATTCAAATTGGGTGCGGAATTATTAATCTATTATCAGAAATTCTTTCTGCAAAGCGAATATATACGCACGCAGGTCAAGCGCCGTCTTGGACTGGCCGATTATGCCGGGCAGGGAGGCTATGTACAATGTTCCTGGCTATTAATGGGGACTGCGTATGCCTATGATGAGGCGTTGGCATGTCCGGCGCGTCCGGTGGGGCGTGCGCTGGAACTTTGCGGACGCTATAACCATGTAGATATGAACGACCGTAGCGCTAACGTAATGGGAGGTGCACAAAAGGACTTTTCCGTAGGATTGAATTATTACTTCAATAAGCATGTGGGCGTGAAGTTGAATTATAGTTATGTGCTGCCCGGCAGCCATATCAAGGAGATCAGTAGTAAGAATTTCAGCTTGTTTCAGGCAAGATTCCAATTCATACTTTAGAGCTTGCATCAATTTTAAATAGAAACTCCAGGTTCGTCTTGTAGAGTTGAAATCAAACCTCTATCTTTGCTCTACGATTTTAAAGATAGACTACATTATTATGAAGATATTTCCTACGGCAAGCATCAAGCAACTGGATGCATTTACGATAGAGAACGAACCTATTTCTTCCATCGACTTGATGGAACGGGCTGCGAAAGCTTTGGCAAAAGCTATTTCCGAGCGTTGGGACGCTGAAACTCCGTTTACGGTTTTTGCCGGACCGGGCAATAATGGAGGAGATGCTTTAGCGGTTTCCCGCTTGCTGGCGACAAAGGGGTATAAACTGGAAGTGTATCTGTTCAATACGCAGAACTCTCTTTCTCCGGATTGCCTGACGAATAAAGAACGGCTTGGAGGTATTCCAAACATCGATTTCCATGAAGTGACTTCACAATTTACGCCTCCTACTTTGACAGTAGAGCACGTCGTTATTGACGGGCTATTCGGCAGTGGACTGAATAAAGCATTGAGCGGTGGTTTTGCGGCTGTGGTGAAGTATATCAATGCTTCGTCGGCTACGGTTGTTTCCATTGATATTCCTTCGGGACTTATGGGGGAGGATAATACTTACAATGTACAATCCGGCATTATCCGTGCCGACGTGACCTTGAGCCTGCAACTGCCGAAACTGGCTTTTCTCTTTGCCGAGAATGAACCTTATGTGGGCGAATGGCAACTTCTGGATATCGGACTCAGTGAGGAGGCGATAGAAGAAACGGATACGGATTTCTTTATGTTGGAAAATGAGGATATGCCTTATTTGGTAAAGTCACGCCCTAAGTTTGCACACAAAGGGAACTTCGGTCGGGCACTGCTCATTGCCGGTTCGCAGGGGATGGCAGGGGCATCGGTACTCGCCGCAAAGGCTTGCCTTCGTTCGGGGGTGGGACTGCTGACGGTGCATGTGCCGTTTTGCAACAACGCCATCGTACAGACATCTGTACCCGAGGCAATGACGCAAATAGATATCAGCGAAACTTGCTTTGCATCTGCCGTGGATACGGACGATTATCAGGCAGTAGGAATAGGTCCCGGACTGGGCAAAGCGGCTGAAACGGAAGCTGCCTTGCTCGAACAAATAGATGCTTGCCAGACACCGATGGTAGTGGATGCCGACGCATTGAACCTGCTGGGAGAGAAGCGCAGCTATATCGGTCGTTTGCCCAAAGGAAGTATACTTACTCCGCACCCCAAAGAATTGGAACGTCTTGTCGGCAAATGCCAAAACTCATACGAACGGCTGATGAAAGCGCGCGAGCTGGCAAAGACTGCCAATGTACACATTTTATTAAAAGGCGCTTATTCCGCCGTAATAGCGCCGGACGGAAAGTGCTGGTTCAATATCACAGGCAATCCGGGCATGGCTACAGCCGGCAGTGGTGATGTACTGACCGGCGTCATACTGGCATTATTGGCACAAGGCTATGATTCGGGGACTGCTGCCCGCCTTGCGACCTATGTTCATGGGCTGGCCGGTGATATTGCCTGCAAGAAACAAGGTGAAATAGGAATGGTGGCCGGTGATATTATCAGCAATCTGCCATTGGCATGGAGAATGCTGGAAGAATAAATACTAATTCATCTAACTCATGTTAATTCATTTATTTTCTGCTTGTTATGTGGAAGCATCCTTGCTTTAATTCGTACTTGATGTAGCACTTGTCAGCTTGCTTCAAGTCTCTCAACACTTCGGACAAAACCAGCTTCAGGGTGTCGGAACTCACATCCTGCAAGGGACGTCCGTCTTCATCTTCCACTTTCTGAAAGCGTTTCCAGCTGACATCAAAAGTAGTGCCGTAATAGTGGGCTGAGTTCTCGGAAGCATTTCCGTTGCGACGTCTCAAACGTTTCACATCATCCTGGGTACGAAGCACGGAGGTTACTACTACTTTGTTAGGATTCAACCCTTTGGCTGTAAGCGAATCAAGAAAATTGTGCCCGATGGAGTCCAGCAGGCTGGCTGCTCCGGGGATTAAATAAGGAATGGAATGCGTGAGTGAATCTACCACATAGAATGGGTTGGTGGCAATGTGCGTTAATTGTTCCTTCATGTTTTCCGCCTCTTCCCTTGAAGCAAGCGGACGTATGCCGATGACTTGTGCGACGCTGAGGTGCTTGTCGTTCAAATCTCCGAAAGAACGTTTATAACTGATTACTCCACGAATGTTACGAGGTTCGTTCAGTTTGAGTGACATATCCTTCTTTTTGCATCCGCAAAAGCTGAAAGTGAGTACTAATCCTGCTAATAAGAGGGAGGGGATATAGTGATATTTAAAATGTGTCATTGTTATCTTCCTAATGTGATTCATCCTATAATGCTTCGGCAAAGATAACCCAATCAGCCGAAACAATGGCATCCTACAACTAAATTTGTTTCAGCATGCATCACAAAATATATTTTCTCCCAAGCAAAAGATTTCTTGAATGCTTTCAAAAAGAATCTTTTATGCGACGCAATCTTAATATCCTAGTTTGAAATCTATATTTCCAAGCTTGAAATATAAATTTCTAGTTTTGAATTTTATATTCCAAGGCTTGAAATATAGATTGCGTCGCTAGTTTAAAAAGTTTGGAATACGAGGAGAATAATTTTCCATCGCATCGTTGACAACTTTTCTCCTCACTCGCTTAATCGGAATTTTACATTATCTTTGCACCCGAAAAAAAGAAGGAGGAACGTGCAACGATATTTTATTTATTTGGCTTATGATGGTACTGCCTACCATGGTTGGCAAATTCAACCGAATGGGATCAGTGTACAGGAGTGTCTGATGAAGGCTCTTTCTACTTTGCTGCGCCGTGAAGTAGAAGTGGTAGGGGCAGGGCGTACCGATGCCGGTGTGCATGCTTCGCTGATGGTCGCTCATTTTGACAGCGATATCCCTTTGGATACAGCTCTTATAACTGATAAACTGAACCGTTTTCTTCCTCCCGATATTTCCGTTTATCGTTTGCGTCCGGTGATTCCCGAAGCACACGCGCGCTTCGACGCTACATCGCGTGTCTATAAGTACTATGTTACTACCACTAAAGTACCCTTTGACCGTCATTACCGTTGTCGCCTTTTCCATACGCCGGACTTTGAGCGGATGAATGAAGCGGCGCAAACTCTCTTTGATTATACCGATTTTACGAGCTTTAGCAAGCTGCATACCGACGTCAAAACCAACAATTGCAAGATAATGCATGCCGCTTGGACGCAACACGACGAACTGACTTGGGTGTTTACCATTCAAGCCGATCGCTTCTTGCGCAACATGGTGCGTGCCGTAGTCGGTACCCTCCTCGAAGTAGGTCGTGGAAAACTCACAATAGAGGGCTTCCGCCGTGTCATCGAACAACAAGATCGTTGTCAGGCCGGCTCTTCCGTTCCCGGCAATGCCTTGTTCCTGGTTGATGTCACCTATCCCGAAACCCTCTTTTTAGAAGATAGCTGAAGGAAATAAGAATTTATTCATTATCAACTCTCAACTTTCAACTCTCAACTCTCAACTCTTATGTGGTTATTACTTGCTTTTCTTTCAGCAGCTTTACTAGGTTTTTACGATGCTTTCAAGAAGAAATCACTTCGTGACAATGCTGTACTTCCGGTGTTGTTCTTGAATACGATATTTTCAAGTCTGATATTTCTGCCGTTCATTCTGATATCAGCTTTTGCGCCAACTGTATTGAGTGGCAGCATGTTCAACGTGCCCGTAGTAGGATGGGAGGTGCATAAATTCATTATCATCAAATCATTTATCGTCCTCTCTTCCTGGATATTCGGTTATTTTGGAATGAAGCATTTGCCGCTTACCATTGTGGGGCCGATTAATGCTACCCGTCCCGTACTGGTATTGATTGGTGCTATGCTATTGTTTGGCGAACGTTTGAACCTCTATCAATGGATCGGTGTCATGCTGGCTGTGCTTTCTTTCTTCTTGTTAAGCCGCTCCGGTAAAAAAGAGGGAATTGACTTCAAACACAATAAATGGATCTTTTTCATTGTCTTGGCTGCATTGACAGGCGCTATCAGTGGCTTGTACGACAAATATCTGATGAAACAACTGAACCCCATGTTGGTGCAATCCTGGTACAATGTCTATCAGGTGTTCATCATGTGCCCCATTATCCTGCTGCTGTGGTATCCCAAACGTAAAGAAAGCACTCCTTTCCGTTGGGATTGGACCATTATCGGTATCTCCCTCTTTCTCTGTGCGGCCGACTTTGTTTATTTCTACGCGTTGAGTTACGAAGACTCCATGATTTCCATCGTCTCTATGGTGCGCCGCAGCAGTGTAGTGGTATCCTTTATCTTCGGTGCCCTCTTCTTCCGTGAAAAGAATTTAAAAAGCAAAGCCATCGACCTCATTTTAGTGTTGATTGGAATGTTCTTCCTATATTTGGGGAGTCATTAAATAGAACGATGTATGGCAGAAGATTTATATATAACGGAGGGCAGTAAGGAAGAAAAGTATCGCGCTTTGCTACCTCAACTAAAAAGCCTGATTGAAGGCGAAGATGACTTGATAGCCAATCTGGCCAATGTTTCGGCGGCACTGAAAGAGACATTCCGCTTCTTTTGGGTGGGTTTCTATCGTGTGCAAGGAGAAGAATTGGTACTGGGTCCTTTCCAAGGTCCCATAGCCTGTACGCGTATCAGAAAAGGACGAGGAGTTTGCGGCACGGCATGGGCGAAGGCGGAAACATTGATAGTGCCTGATGTGGACGCGTTTCCCGGACATATAGCTTGTAGCTCGTTGTCGCGTTCCGAGATAGTTGTCCCGCTCATCCGAAGAAATGAGCATGAAGTATGGGGAGTTCTTGATGTGGATAGTGAGAATCTGAATAGTTTTGATGAAATAGATGCCCGTTTTCTCGAAGAAGTTTGCTCATGGCTCTAACTGACTTCCATGAATACAAAGAAAAGCTAATAGAATAATGTTATGATGAAGAAATTGAATGTGCTTATATGTTTATCTTTTGTTTGGCTGGTTTCCTTACAAGCACAAGATGCCGAAACATGTTTTAAAAATATGCCCGACTCTTTGAGTCCGATACTTACTTCCGTAAACCGTGCTGACTTTATTGATTTTCTGGACAGCAAAATGAAAGCCGAGGTAACTAATAGTTTCGGTGGCAAGTCCGAGATGACCGAGCTTTCGTCAGATTATGCCTCTGTGAAAGTGACGCCTCAGAGTACTTGGCAAATGAAACTACTTTCCGTGAACGATAGCACGAAAGTGATTTGTACCATTTCTACCGTATGTGCGCCCGCCTGCGACAGCCATATAAACTTTTACACAACCGATTGGAAAGAACTGCCCGCTAAGGCTTATTTGACGGGATTGCCCGTTTTAACCGATTTCATTGTTGAGGCTCCCGATTCTGTGGATATCTATGAATACAAGGAAGCCTGCCGACAAGCCGATATGCTATTGATGAAAGCCGATCTTTCGTCTAAGGATGCTACGTTGACGTTCACCTTTACAACCCCCGATTATATGGAAAAAGAAGCGGCGGACAAACTAAAACCGTTCAT
>JAEXAJ010000184.1 GCA_023458215.1 Bacteroidota bacterium | reverse complement strand
GTGGAATCGGTAGACACGAGGGACTTAAAATCCCTTGGCCATTGCGGCTGTGCGGGTTCAAGTCCCGCTTCGAGTACCAAAAGAAGCTCTGTAAACCAAGTGTTTATGGAGCTTTTTTTATTTTATGCGTATCTTCTGTTTTCCACACTAATTTCGTTGATTTTATTGGTTATTAGCTGCTAAGTTAAACCAAGAGTTAAACCAAAATGCAATGAAAGCATCGCTTAAGACGATCTTTTTCAGCCATAAATTACTTAATAGCCCCAATTCTCAATTTAGTCTTCATATCTTAAGTCACATTGTATGGAAGTTGCTTATCTTTGCAACTCAAAGAATTTAAGTATGGAACAGATACAAGTAATTCAAAGCAAGATATATGAAATCAGAGGCCAGAAAGTAATGCTTGATTTTGACCTTGCTGAAATATACCAAGTGGAAACCCGTGTGCTTAATCAAGCAGTAAAACGTAATATAGAACGTTTCCCGAAAGATTTCATGTTTCAACTGATGGCAGATGAATGGGAAGACATCTCATCACAATTTGTGATGACATCACGTAAGAAACGTCCGAAATCCGCTATGCCATTGGCTTTTACAGAGCATGGTGTTGTGATGCTTTCAAGTGTGCTTAGAAGTGATATAGCTATTCAAACAAGTGTTCTTGTTGTGCGTGCTTTTGTTGCCATGCGCCAACTGATTACATCACCGCAAATTGATAGAGTGGGGCAATTAGAAAATCAAATGAAAGAACTAAAAGATTACATCGAAGAGGTCTTTGCTGATTACAATGACATTAACGATGATACACGGATGCAGTTGGAACTTATCAATCAAACATTGGCAGAACTACAAGCTAAAAAGAGGCTAGAAGATATGCCACGCCGAAGGATTGGATTTATGCAGCATGATGAATAATCATCTTTTGCCAAACATAGGGTATTATAACAAAGCCCGGGCTTGCGAAAGTCTAGGCTTTTGACACACCTCTTATTCTTTCATGCACTTCTTCATTTTGCCTCCACACTTCCACCTTTTTCTTACATCCACCTGTTCATCGGCATTACAGATGTTGTGGAAGCAAATTAAAAAGGTGGAGGCAAATTTTGCCTCCACCCCGATACACAGTCTCTAGTTCTTTATAATACACTAATAATCAAATCCGAGCACTGCATTTGGCACAGAAACAGGTATATCATTCAATCTTCATTTATGCGCTCAAAATTTCAGATTCACACTATGGTAATACCTACAATACCTTGTCTGTCTCAAAGATATTGCAAGTATTGCCATAGGTTGATTCGTTTTTTGCCAGTGTACAATACGTCAATACCTTGTGAGTAATACATGTAACATACGTACTTCGTTCGCTGAATGCTTGTTGCTAGATAATGGCTTACACTTGTTAGCCTTTCAATTGACTATTGTCAACAAAAATGCTAACAATAGTCAATTGAAAGGCTAACAAATGTCGATATATAATAAAGTGCTATGTGTAACAGGCCAAACAATAGGACATAAGCAAAAGAATGCACATGCTCATGATAAACGAGGCAGGTATTTAGGCTTCAATCAAGCATTAAGTGTAGCTCGGTGTGTGGAAGCAAATTTCACCTCCACCTTTTTAATTTGCCTCCACAACACCTGTAACGCCGATGAACAGGATAGTGCAGAAAAAAGGTGGAAGTGTGGAGGTGGAATGCAAGAAACTCCGGTTAGTAGAAAAGAGAGTACAGCATCGCTCTTCTGACTAAATAGTTTTTCATCCTCACCTGATGAATTACTAAGGTTTAATTTGATAGACAGTTTCGTCAGAACTGCTGATATACCACTGCCCGATGAGGGGTAGATTTAAGATATAAGTTTGTCCGTCCCCTCCATCCTCTACTATCGTATCGGTATTTGGAAGCGTGGTGCTGCAATGGTAGGTCCACCCATATTTCCCTTACTCTCGAAGACCGTGCTACGAAGAATCTCATACAATATTCCACCTACATCCAGTCCTAAATTGAACTTGTCGAATTTATAATAAGGGATCACCATCGGAACTGTCTCCCAACGTCCCCGCATGGAGTCGTAATAGCGTTGCACACCTACCTCCATGCCAAACCGCTCGGACATGTCCAGCGACATCGAAGCTCCATAAGTATGGGTGGTCATTCCATAAGTCTTGCCGATGGCATAAGAGCCGAAAACTTTGAAAGCAAGGCGGTCTGTAGCCTGATAGATCATAGCGCCCGAGGCAGTGAATGTTTGTCCGGTGATGTGAGACATGTTTATCTTCATGGCATTCATACCCAACTGAAACTTTAGATTCTGATTGAGTACGTGCTGATAGAGCAATGCAGCTTCGTTGAAGCGTCCGATACCGGGCACGCTTGTTTGTCCGCCGGAGCCCGACAATGTTCCGTGGGGCAATTGCAGCACATCCCCCGTACGAAAATCACCCTGAAAGCGGAGTGAAGGATTGATTTGATAAGGCAAGTCCAAATTCAACGTATCCTTCCTCAACTTAAATTCGGGTAAAGGAGTCGGATATTCCGGAAGTACAGGAGAAATAATAAGATTCTCAGGAGAAACATTGAGAGGAGCATACCTACCGGATTCCGGCTTTATCTGTATGCTGGCACGAGCAAAACGCGCACTATCTTCTTGTGCCGAAAGCAACTGCGAAGCAAAAGCAAGCAGTAAGAATAATCCTAAACGGATTTCAAAGCCGGAGATATCAATCTTTCGTTTCATACGCTTCTACTTTTCTGTTTGTTTACTGTTTGATAAAAATAGCCAAAAAGAATTGGCTCCTGACAAGTTTAGTCATTCTTTTTCAGAGATGCTCGGTTTCGGTCTAATAATTAATGATTATTTCACTTTGATAAATGCGAGAGTTTACCTCCAAATTCTTTACTTTTGTACCCGAATCTTTAGGCTTCATGTTTGCAGTTGGAACATAGGCACTGATTCGGACATTGAATCAATACAGGATAACTTCCTCAACTATATTTATGATACATTCTCATCTAGCCCTTGTCATCAGACCTTTGGAAGTCTGGAATATCTATGCCGCCACACTCTTTCACGTAGAAGAATACGAATTCTATTTCAATACAACGGGAAAGGTGGAGGTTGCCGAGGTTTCCACCCACGAAGCGTTAAGCAAACTTGTAGCGATGTGCGCCCAGTGCGAGCCAAGGGCTATTTATGAATCCTTCGGCAAAAAGAAGTTCAAAACCGAAGCAAACTTTTGGGCGAAGGCTGACGAGCCGATGCAACGCCTCATCAAGCAGATGACGGATAAAAGATTGAAAGGTATTATAGAGATTGCCGCCCGACTGGGCATTCATCTTTTCTTTCGTGAGAACAGCAAGGACGAGCTACTGAAGAAAAATGAGCTGTCCTTGTCTACCACCGCCGTCGCTCCCCAAATGATATTCAACAGAGGAAGTGAAGGAATAGAGTATTCCCTCCGGCTGAAACTGAACGAAGAAGAAGTGATTGTACCCTGCGAGCACCATCCTTTCGTGCTTTCCGATACACCGGGAATATTTCTTTTAGGCAATCGGATACACACCCTACCCGAAGGTTTCAGCGGAAAGTTACTATTGCCCTTTCTCAACAAGTCCTCTATTTTTATTCCTCAAAGGGCGCAGAACAGCTATTTCCGGCAGTTTATCCTGAAGAACGCTTATAAAACCGAGATTCAGGCCGAAGGATTTGATATTGTAGAAGAGCAATGCGAGCAGAAATGCAGGATTCTATTGGAGAAAGACATTCAGGCTGAAGCAGTATTCAACATCCAATTTGTATACGGCGATGTGGTCTTCGACGGCAACGACAAGCGAAAGCTCTATATCCGACTGGAGGAAGCGGGAGAGAGTTTCAGGTTCATTAAGTTCACCCGCAATCAAAGCTGGGAACAGGAACAAAGGAGAATCCTGAAAGAAGCATTCGATATGCCCGAAAGAGGTTCGCTGGCTACTCTCATTGAATGGTTGAAGACGCATTCCACCGATTTGAGAGAAAGCGGTATAGAGTTTCATCAACCGTCAAAGGGAAAGTACTATCTCGGTGACGCCCGAATCAGCCAGTCTACCCAATGGAAGAACGACTGGCTTCAGCTGCATATCGAAATACATCTGGACAATGGTACGGTGATTCCATTCCTGAAACTGAAAGATGCTATCCTTAGCGGCGAGCACGAATATCTGCTGAAAGATGGAAGTATATTCCTGATACCCGATGAATGGTTTGCCCGTTACGGCGGTGTCATGATGTTTGGTCGTGCAGAGGAAGAACATATTTCCGTCCATCGGTGCCAACTGCCTGTAACGACGGCCATTTGCACCGGAATAAAAGAGGAAGCGCCCGACGACCTCTCTACCCCTCTAAAACTGAAAACCCAATTAAGGCATTATCAGCAAAAAGGGTTCGAGTGGTTATACCGCCACTTTGCCGCACAAACCGGTTGTTGTCTTTCCGACGATATGGGATTGGGAAAAACGGTTCAAACCATTGCCCTGCTCTTGAAATACAAGGAAACCTGCCGGCATGACGAATTATCTGCCGCCTCCGTCAACAATGAGTCAAGCCTTTTCTCCACCGACGAAATGCAAGGAGCAGCAGCGGAAGAATCCGGTTGCGAAACGGATATGCCTTTTCGCACCATTCTTGTCGTGTCTCCTGCCTCGGTGGTGTATAACTGGCGAAATGAACTCCACCGCTTTGCTCCGCAACTGACGGTTTGCGAATATACCGGAACTATGGAAGAACGGCGTAGAAAACAACAAGCATTGATGCGTTGGGATGTGGTGCTGACTACCTATCAGACATTGCGCAACGACATCGAATACCTGTCGCACCTCACCTTCGGCATACTTGTTTTCGACGAATCCCAAAGTTTCAAGAACCGCAATTCACAATTATACCGGTCGGTGGTTCGCTTGCAGGCTTATCACCGCATCGCACTCAGCGGTACGCCGATCGAAAATTCACTGAGCGACTTATGGAGTCTGATGAATCTGCTCAACCCTACATTGCTGGGTAACCACCAAGCCTTCCAGCGCAATTACATCCATCCGATATCCCAAAAGATGCAAGATAAAAAGGCCGAGATACTCCGCACGCTGGTAGCTCCCTACTTCTTGAAAAGATCGAAAGAAGATGTACTGACGGATTTGCCTGCCCGCCTGGACGAACTGGTTATGTGCGAAATGACCGCCGAGCAGCAACGGCTTTATGATAAAGAATTGTCGTGCGCACGCAACTTGGTATTGTCCGATCATCCCGAAATAGGCGGAGCCTCCCCGCATGACGCTTCGGCAACTTCCGTCCATGTGCTGACCGCCATCAATCGCCTGCGCCAGATTGCCTGCCATCCCCGGCTTATAGGAGAGGAACCAATGGAATCGGGCAAATTCAACGAACTATTCGCCCGTTTGGAAACGTTGCACGAAACCGATCATAAAGTACTACTCTTCTCAGAATACGTTTCCTTCCTCCGGTTGGTAGCCGATGAAATGCAGAAACGCCATTGGACGTATGAAATCCTAACAGGGGAAACCGTCAATCGGGAAGCGGTGATAAACCGTTTCTCCGACACACCTTCCTGCCACTTCTTCCTGATTTCCTTGAAAGCGGGTGGCGTAGGTTTGAATCTCACAAGTGCTGACTATGTGTTCATGCTCGACCCTTGGTGGAATCGTGCTGCCGAGGAACAAGCCATCAGCCGTGCCCACCGTATGGGGCAACGGCGTTCTGTCTTCGTTTATCGTTTCATATCCTGCGGCACATTGGAAGAGGACATCCTCAACCTGCAAGACCGGAAACAGTCGTTAGTAGAAGCAGTCCTGCCTTTCATCGACAAAGCTGCGGACGTTTGTTATTGAACCGGTAGCCCAGTCCCAACATCAGATAATTGGGTTCATGAAAGTCTTTGAGATTGTATCCGATGTGCAGATAGGTATTGCGTGATACATCCATTTTAAGCGCCAATATTTGGTAGAAAGATTTAAGATCGTCCCCGCTGTGCAGAATATTGGCTCCCATACCTATACCTATGGTAAAGTAGGGCATTACGAACTCGCCGCGGGCAGATATTCCTAAAGCCATTTGCTTAAGTGCGGAAGGAATCGTAAAATCGTCTTCCATACTTTGTTCCTGTTTAATGTTAGCACTGTGGTCATACACTCCATCCAGTGCCACTCCGGCGCGGAACTTATAACCGAAATTATACATCGGTGCAAAACTAAATCCCATCACTGCGTATGTGCCCGGTGCGGGGACCTGACCTCCGGAAACATCTACGGCTTTCTTGCGCCACGAGCCAAACAAAGTTAAGTCATAGCTTACATGCCGTGGGAACAGGGGCACAACAGGACGTTGCCACGATTTGGTAAGTTCATCCGTTGTACGATTGAAGTTATACACCAAACCTATTTTGCAATCCACCGTATTCAAGCCTGAGTTGGGGTAACGGGTATTACCGTTGGAGAAGTGGCTTCCGGTGGCTCCGACTATAAAATCGAATTTAGGTGAAAGCATCCAGTTCAGGTACAAATTGGCATTCAGATAAGCATTGGCTTTCGAGCCGATTATCTTGTTTGAGGTGTTATAATTCTCACCGTAGGGTTTCCAGCCGAATGATATGCCGAAGTTCCATTCATAATTGAGTGATAGCCGGGGAGCGATTTGAGCAATACGTCCGCCTTGGAATAGATAGACTCCGAAAGGATTTCCTAATTCTTCTTGGTTGCCGAAATCGAAGTAACCTACACCCAGTCCTTGATAGGCTCCGATATAAGCTTTGTCTGCGGCTGTATTAGGGCGAACCTGAAATGAATATTTCAAGTGTCCGGAATAGGTGCTTTTCATTTCTTTGAGTTGATAATTATCCCCTCTCAAGAAAGGATTGGTGGGGAAAATATATCCGATGCGTCCTTCTACTCCTACTCTCTGAATAAAGCGTTGCGCAAAAGAAGTTGTGTCCGAATGGCTTTCCGGATAACTTGCATAAGTCGATTGTTGCGCGTATGTAGTATCAGACAGGAAACATATTGCTACGAAGAAAGCTAACCATTTCCATGTCTGCATTTTATTTTCCATATACCGTGTCGGTGTTTGTTAGTAAATGAATATTTAGACAAAGTCCAATTTTCTCGCAAATATAAGCCTTTTATCCATTAGGTTTATATAAAAAGTCTATATTTGCAATGTTAATAATCAATCATCTATGTTATTCAAAAAATTTATGGCTGCAATTTTTGCAATTTCTTCGATTGCCGGGCAGGCACAGGAGAAACAGTTCAACATCATTCCGGAGCCCGTGGAGATTTCCGTGTCCGGCAGTTCTACCTACCAAATAGGGCGTAATACATCGGTCTATGTCTCAGAAACCGGTTTGCAATTCTCGGCAGATTATCTGGCGGAGTATGTGAATCGTTATCTTGGCATTCCTTTGCAAGTAGAGAAGGCTAAACCAAGTAAACGAAAAACAACTCCGAATGCAAAGCCTGTGCTGCCCCTGGAAATTTCTTTGGTCGATAAAAAGAATGGTGAAGTTTCCGGTGGTTACAAACTGGGTATAACCGCAGACAAAGGAATACTTATTGAAGGAAACGATGCAGCAGGAGTTTTTTATGGTGTACAAACTCTTATTCAATTACTGCCCACCCGTGCCGGCGTATTGCCTATATTGCCATCCTTACAAATTATAGACTATCCACGTTTTGATTACCGTGGCATGCATTTGGATGTAGTACGGCACTTTTTCCCCGTCGATTTCATCAAGAAGTATATCGACTATCTGGCATTGCATAAACTGAATTACTTTCATTGGCATCTGACCGACGATCAGGCTTGGCGCATAGAGATGAAGTGTCGCCCCGAATTAACGCAGCAAGGTTCTGTGCGCGAAGGCGAGATCTTCGGACTTTATCCCGGAAAGTATGAGCCATTGCCATACGGCGGTTATTACACCCACGAAGATGTACAAGAAATAGTAAGCTATGCTGCGGAGCGCCACATTACGGTGATTCCTGAGATTGACATTCCCGGTCATTGTATGGCAGTGCTTGCCACCTATCCTCAATTCAGTACAACTCCCGATGAACCCAAAAAATGCGCGTTGACTTGGGGAATCTTTAACAAGTTCAACAATGTTCTGGCTCCCAAACCGGAAGTCTTCGATTTTCTGAAAGATGTATTCTCCGAACTTTGTGATCTTTTTCCCGGTCAATACATCCATGTAGGTGGTGACGAGTGCGCTAAACGCTGGTGGGAGGAATCAGAAGACACGCAACGATTTATGCATGAACACAACCTGAAAGATGAAAAAGCATTGCAAAGCTACTTTATCCATTATGTACAGCAAGTAGTGAACGATAAAGGTAAAACACTCATCGGTTGGGACGAAATACTTGAAGGCGGTATTTCCGAAGATTGTGTAGTGATGAACTGGCGTCGTCCCGCTTCAGGTGTAAAAGCTTTGAAAACGGGGCATCGCACTATATTCACTTGTTCTGCATGGTCTTACTTCAACCTGAAAGAAAGCCGCACACAGATTGAGATAGGTCCTCGCGGTCCGCTATCTTTAGAGAAGGTTTATGAGTATCAGATTGTGCCCGACTCTTTAAAGGCCGAACAAGAAAAACTAATCTGGGGTGCCCAGGGATGTTTATGGACGGAATATATACCTACCACCTGGAAAGCGGAATTCGCCATCTTCCCCCGTATGTCGGCATTATCAGAAAATGTATGGTCCCCGGTGGAAAAGAAAGATTGGAATAACTTCGCCCGTAAAGTTGAAACACAAGTGGAACGTTATGAACTTTGGGGAGCCCGTTATTCGGATGCGTTCTTCAGGGTGCAGGATATTGAGAGAAAACGATAACCCCCCGTCCCCCTAAAGGGGAGGGAGGATACTCTGTTAAATATTGGATCTCAGTTGTATGAGATAGAGACTATTCTCCTCCCCCTTTAGGGGGACGAGGGGTGTCATTCTGACGAATTTCCACACGGCGTATCTTACCACTGATAGTCTTTGGTAGCTCGTCAACAAATTCAATGACGCGCGGATATTTGTAAGGAGCGGTCACTTTCTTCACATGATTTTGAAGCTCCTTGATAAGACCTTCTCCTGCACGCGCTTTATATTCGTTTGCCAATACAATCGTTGCTTTTACTACCTGACCGCGAACTTCGTCGGGCACTCCGGTTATGGCGCATTCTACAACGGCGGGGTGTGTCATCAAAGCACTTTCCACTTCGAACGGGCCGATGCGGTAACCACTACTCTTGATAACATCGTCTGCACGACCTACAAACCAAAGATAACCGTCTTCGTCTTTCCAGGCAACGTCTCCCGTAAAGTAGATATCATCGTGCCATGCTTCGTGAGTGCGTGCAGCATCGCGGTAGTATTCTTTGAATAGTCCTAACGGTTTACCTTTATCTGTACGAATTACGATTTGTCCTTGTTCACCGGCTTCAACAGAACGACCGTCGTGGTCAATCAGGTCAACATCATATTGCGGATTAGGCAATCCCATGCTGCCCGGTTTGGGTTCCATCCAAGGCATAGTGGCAACAGTAAGGGTTGTTTCGGTTTGTCCGAAGCCTTCCATCAGTTTGATGCCTGTCAGTTTCTTGAATGTCTCGAATACGGCGGGGTTCAACGCTTCGCCGGCAATGGTGCAATATTGCAAAGAAGAGAGATCGTACTTCGTCAGATCTTCATGAATCAGGAAGCGGAAGATAGTGGGAGGCGCACAAAGTGAAGTTACATGGTAATTCTGAATCTTTTCCAAAATATCTGCCGGAGTAAACTTCTCGTGGTCATACACAAACACATTGGCTCCTGCAATCCACTGTCCGTAGAGCTTGCCCCATACCGCTTTACCCCAGCCGGTATCGGCAATGGTAAGGTGCAGGCTATTCTCAGTCAAGTTATGCCAGAAGCTACCGGTAACGATATGTCCCAGCGGATAAGTATAATCGTGAGCTACCATTTTGGGTTCGCCGGTGGTTCCGCTGGTGAAGTACATCAAGGAGATGTCGTCATTACTGTTCGCATGTTCCGGTCTTACAAAAGGTGCGGCAGCTTCAATGCCTTTGTGGAAATCCTCAAAACCATCAGCTATCTCGGGACCTACGCTAACGAGTTTCTTTACAGTAGGACAATCCGGCATTGCAGCAACGATATGGTCGGTAATAACCGATTCGCCCGCACATACAATCATTTTGATGTCGGCAGCGTTGCAACGATACACAATGTCCTTCTTTGTAAGCAAGTGGGTAGCGGGAATCACTACCGCGCCCAGTTTATGCAATGCTACAATGCTGAACCAGAACTCAAAACGGCGTTTCAGAATCAGCATAACCATATCGCCATGTCCGATACCCAGGCTTTGAAAATAAGAAGCCGTCATATCAGTATAGCGCTTCATGTCGGCAAAAGTGAACTGTCTGTGTTCTCCTTTGTCGTTTGTCCACAACAGTGCAGGTTTATCGGGTTGTTCGGCCGCCCAGGCATCCACTACATCGTAGCCGAAGTTAAAATCATCCGGTACGTTAATCTTTAAATTCTTGATAAAATCTTCCTGTGAGCTGAAGGAAGTTTGTTCTAAAAATCTTTCTAACATAATCTTTTGAATTAAGAATGAAGAATGAAGAATGAAGAATTTGGCTGCGCTATTATGCCGCATGGTAATTCTTCATTCTTCATTTTTAGTTCTTCATTTATTACATGATAACAGCGAGGAAACGTACATTCTTACCATCCAAAGCTTTCATACCGTGAGGCAGTTTGGAATTGAAATAGAGGCTGTCTCCTTCATTCAGGATGAGGTCCTTACCTTCGATGCTGAGCATCATGCGACCTTCCAATACGAGATTAAATTCTTGCCCCGAATGACTGTTGTAATGTATGGGCTCATCGTTGGGTTCTACCGTAACGATAAACGGATCGGCATTGCGGTTCATAAAACCCGATGCCAGTGATTGATACTTATATGCTTTTGTGCGCTCTATACTGACACCTTTTCCTGCACGGGTCAGGAAGTAAGAACTCATCTTCGGTTCTTCACCGAACATCAACGCATCAAGTGCAACACCATATTTACGCGCAATCTTTTGTAACATGCTGACGGAAATATCAAAATCTCCTGTTTCAGCGAGACGGTATTCTTCAGCAGATATATCGCAATCGCGGGCTATATCTTCGGAAGTCAGTTCCAAAACATCACGAAGTCCGCGCAAGCGTTCTGCAATTTGTTTAATTTGTTCGTCCATGAAAAATAATAGTTATAAGTGATTAGTTATATGTGATTAGTTATAAGTGATTAGTTGTAAGATATTGGTTGATGCGGATCATAACAAATAACTTATAACTAATCACTTATAACTATTTCGACTCTTTCATCGCATTAATAACAGTCGAAGTAAACCCGTCGTGTTCCAGTTGATTGATACCTTTAATAGTAATTCCGCCGGGAGTACATACTTTATCTATTTCTATGCTGGGATGTGTATCATTATTCAAAATAAGTTCGGCAGCACCTTTAACAGACTGAGCTACCATTTTCATAGCATCTTTGGGATATACGCCCATTTCTATACCTGCCTGCATAGCTGCCTGAATGTATTTCAACACGTATGCAATGCCACAAGAAGTAAGAGCTGTGGTAGCCGCAATCTTTTCTTCCGGAATTAACATGGAAAGCCCCATTTCGTTGAAGATATCCACCAACAGTTTTTCCTGTTCGGGAGTAGCGTTACGGCTGGCAATAAGCGTCATGCTGGCAAGCTCACTGATGGCAGTGTTGGGTACAAGGCGGAACATGGTCATTTCAGGTTCGGCAACGTAGTGTGCCAGTTCTTCGAAAGGAATTCCGGCGGCTATTGAAATAAGGATTTGCTTGCTTTTCAATTTCAAATCGCGTACCACTTGCTTCATGAGCCAAGGTTTTACGGCAAGAACAATCATTTCTGCTCCGGTTACGGCATCTTGGTTGACTGTGGTTGTTCTTATTTCAGGAAATTCACGGAACAGTTGTTCCAGTTTGTCTTCCGAAGGATCAGCCACTATGATTTCTGAGGCCGGGATGATACTCCCTTTGGCCAGCCCACGAGCAATTGCACCGCCCATGTTTCCGGCACCGATAATCGCAATTTTCATATCATTCTGTTATTAAAAGGGTTGTCAATGGGACAAAGTTAGAGTTTTTTCTACAAAAAACGACCGAAATTGAAAGGTAATCTTCGTTTCGGTCGTTTCTTTATATTGGCTGATTATAATATCAAATATTAAAGTACTTTCTTAAAGCGTTCAAGAAAGAGATTTGCTTCGTCCATGCTGAGGCTAAGAGGTGGCAGCAAACGGATTACATTCGTGCCGCTTACACCCGTAAATACATGTTGCTCTTTCAGCAAGCGAGTACGTAGTTCCTTGATGGGTTCTGCAAATTCCAAACCTATCATCATTCCGCGTCCGCGAACTTCTTTGATCTGAGGGAACTTTTTCAGTTCGGTTATCAAATACTCACCGACTTTGGCTGCATTCTCTACAAGATTTTCTTGTTCTATTACGTCCAGTACGGCAAGGGCGGCACTACAAGCCAGGTGGTTTCCGCCGAAGGTAGTTCCCAATTGCCCGTATACCGGAGCAAACATAGGACTTATCAAGATGCCTGCCATCGGGAAACCATTTCCGATACCTTTGGCCACTGCAATGATGTCAGCTTTGATGCCGTTGTATTGGTGGGCGAAGAACTTACCGCTACGTCCGTAACCACTTTGTATCTCATCCAGCACCAGTACGGTGTTGTTTTCCGTACAAGCCTGACGCAAAGCATGCATAAATTCGTCTGTCGGCAATTGGATACCGCCCACACCTTGTATGCCTTCAATAATCACGGCGCAAACATCCCCTTTTGCCAATTCTGCTTTCATGGCTTCAATGTCGTTCAGGGGTAGGTAAGTGACGTGTCCGCAATCATTGATAGGAGCAATAATTTTAGGATTATTGGTAACCTCTACTGCCAGTGAGGTACGTCCGTGGAATGCTTTGTTGAAAGAAACAACCCGTGTACGCCCATTATAAAAAGAAGCCAGCTTCAATGCGTTTTCATTGGCTTCGGCACCGCTATTAATAAGGAATAGGGAGTAGTCATCATAACCGCTGACTTTGCCCAATCGTTCTGCTACCTGTTGTTGCAGCTTGTTTATTACTGAGTTGGAATAGAATCCCAACGTTGCCACTTGCTTGCTGATCATCTCTACGTAATGCGGATGTGCATGTCCGATAGAAATCACCGCATGCCCGCCATACAGGTCGAGGTACTCCGTACCATTCTCGTCCCATACCTTACAGCCTTTTCCTTTGACGATGTTGATGTCGAAAAGGGGATATACGTCGAATAAATTCATAATTTATACTTAGTTTGATTATAGATAAATTTATACTATCTGTCATCCTGCTCAGGATGACAGATAGTATAAATTTATTATGTTGATGTTCTTATATTATTATATTAAAGCATTAAAAGGCCGACGGCTTCAGCCTGAGGCCGACTGTTTCTTCTAAGTTAAACATCAAATTCATATTATGAACAGCCTGACCGCTGGCACCTTTCAGCAAGTTATCGATGCAGGAGATGATGAGTAGCTTGTCGCCATGCTTCTCCAAATGGATGAGGCATTTGTTGGTGTTCACCACTTGCTTCAGGTCGATGTTCTTCTCTACAATGAAGGTGAAAGAATCTTTGGCATAATACTCTTGGTACATGCGGACGATTTCTTCCAAAGCAACCTTTGTCTTGACTACAATCGTTGTAAAGATACCACGCGCAAAGTCACCACGGTAAGGAATAAAGTCTATTTCCGAATCAAAACTATTCTGCAACTGGCTGAGTGATTGCTTGATTTCGGGCACGTGCTGGTGGTCGAAAGCCTTGTATACACTCATGTTATTGTTGCGCCAGCTGAAGTGACTTGTAGCACCCGGTTTCACTCCTGCCCCCGTACTACCGGTGATGGCATTCACCATGATGTCATCATTCAACATCAGGTGCTTGGCAAGGGGCAATAGCCCCAACTGGATGCACGTGGCAAAACATCCCGGATTGGCAACATGCTTCGCTGTACAAGTAGCACGGCGGTTCAGTTCCGGCAGCCCATAAACAAAGTCATGCTCGGGAGATGCGATGCGGTAATCCATAGAGAGGTCGATAATCTTCAACTCTTCCGGCACATTGTGGCTTTCGAGGAATTTCTTCGTGTCGCCATGTGCGGTGCAGAAAAAGAGCACATCAATTTCTTCCAACGGCAGTTCGTCGGTGAATACTAAATCTGTTTCTCCGTACAGTCCTTCGTGTACATCGGTAATTTTGTTGCCGGCGTTGCTCGAACTATTTACGAAAACGATTTCCGCTTCCGGATGGTTGATAAGCAAACGTATCAGTTCGCCTGCCGTATATCCGGCTCCGCCGATGATTCCTACTTTTATCATGTCTTTTATCTTTTTTCCGGAACAACAAGCCACATTATGAGGTATACAGGTATTCCTGCGAATGCAGTAAATAGAGTCAATAGTGCATAACCGATGCGCACTAATGAAGGATCCAGCTCGAAATATTCAGCCAAGCCTCCGCAGACACCGGCCAACATCTTATCGCTACGTGAACGTGTGAGTTTCTTATTATTCTCCATAGTGTTATTCTAGTGATTTATATTTTTTCGTCTTTATGATTAGCGTAATAAGCACGCAGCGGAGTAGAAGTTACCTTGATAAATCCTTTCGCATCTTCTGCTGTCCAGCCTTTCTGCATTTCGCCGTATTCGCCCAACTTGTTTTTCACGAGGTCGTCTTCACTTTCTACACCTACGGTAGAGAAACCGAGCGGACGGAGTTCGAGGATAGCGGTACCGTTTACGTTACGCTGAGAAGATTCGAGCATTGCTTCAATATCACGCATTACCGGTTCCAGGTATTGACTTTCGTGCAAGAACATTCCGTACCAGTTGGCAACTTGGTCTTTCCAGTATTGTTGCCATTTGCTCAATGTATATTTTTCCAGGAAGCGGTGTGCGCCGATAATCAGCATAGGCGCAGCGGCTTCGAAGCCTACACGACCTTTGATGCCGATAATCGTATCACCTACGTGCATGTCACGTCCGATACCATAAGCTGCACCAATCTCTTCTACTTTCAGAATAGCTTGGATAGGATCGTCGATTTTCTCATCGTTCACAGCTTTCAGTTCGCCCTTTTCAAAAGTAAGGCGCAGCTGTTCGCTACCCTCTTTGGTGCAATGTTTCAGATAAGCACTTTCGGGCAACCCTTGTGCTGAATCCAAAATTTCGCCTCCACAGATGGAAGTTCCCCACAATCCTACATTATAAGAGTATTTCAGTTTGGCGAAGTCCGCTGCAAAACCATGCTTGTTCAGGTAATCGATCTCTTCCTGACGGCTCAAAGCCATGTCACGTGTCAGCGTAATGATTTCCACTCCCGGAGCCATCACTAGGAAAGTCATGTCGAAACGGATCTGGTCGTTGCCGGCACCTGTAGAACCGTGAGCAATAGCATCCGCATCGATTTCGTTGGCATAGCGTGAGATGGCGAGTGCCTGGAATATACGTTCGGAACTTACAGAGATAGGATAGGTTCCGTTGCGCAATACGTTACCATAAACCATATATTTCAGGCTCTTTTCGTAATACTCTTGTGTTACGTCGATGGTTACATATTCTTTTGCGCCCAGTTTGTAGGCGTTCTCTTCGTTGGTTTTCAGTTGTTCGGGGCTGAAACCTCCGGTATTGGCACAAGCAGCATATACTTCATAACCTTTTTCTTTCGCAAGGTACATTACCGTAAACGAGGTGTCCAAACCGCCGCTGAATGCGACTACTACTTTTTTCTTCTTAGCTTCCATACTATGTTGTTTTAATGAAGAATTTAGAATGAAGAATGAAGAATTTCCATGCGGGATGTATGCATTGCGCAGCCAATTCTTCATTCTTCATTCATCATTCTTAATTTATTTATATTTTATCTTCTTCGTGCAACTTCGGATCGTATAGCATCGCCGTGCAAATGCAGAATTTACGATTCTTGGCTACTAATATATCGTGGTTGATGCAACCTTCGCAACCTTTCCAAAAAGACTCATCGTCAGTCAGTTCATTGAAGGTAACGGGGACATACCCTAGCTCCGTATTCATTTTCATTACGGCGGCTCCACTGGTCAGACTGAATATTTTTGCATTAGGCCATCGCAATCGGGCCAGACGGAAAGAAGCGGTTTTAATACGTTTTGCCAGCCCTAAACCACGAAAGTCGGGATGAACAATCAATCCGGATGTAGCTACATACTGTTTATTGCCCCAGCTTTCAATGTAGGTAAAGCCCGCAAAAACATCTCCACACAAGGCGATGATAGCTTTCCCTTCCTTCATCTTAGTTGCTACATATTCGTGTGTACGTTCTGCGATGCCCGTTCCGCGTACCTTGGCAGCGTCCCGGATGGTATCCAAAATCTTATCCACGTAAACTTCATGTGAGGCGTCAGCCACCATCACATCAATTTGTTTCGAATCCATTTCTTTATTTAAATTTCTTATTTATATGACTTACTTCAAATGCGGAATGATTTGTGACAGGAAGATGCGCACTTCTTCGTGAGATGCCGCTTCGTGAACAACCATCATAATGGTATCATCTCCGGCAATAGTGCCCAAGATGGCAGGACATTCGCGATTGTCGATATCGTATGCCATACTGCTGGCATATCCGGGGCGGGTACGGATGACGGCGATATTACCGGAAAATTGAATCGAGATAAATCCGCTATTCATTAACATTTCGCTGGCGCTCTGGTCGTTAGAACGTTTGTACATAATGTTGTTTGGCAACACATAGACGTATTTACCGTTCATATTGGCTGCTTTGGCAACTTTCAACTGTTTCAAGTCGCGTGACAGAGTGGCTTGTGTCAATTCAAAGCCTTCCTTTCCCAAAGCCTGCAACAGTTCTTCCTGAGAACTTATGTCTTTGCTTGAGATAATCATTTTAATGGCGTCTAACCGATTGGCTTTTTTCTTCATGTTTATGTATAATTATTCCAATGATGGCGCAAAAGTAGCGATATTTTTGGAAATAATATGCAGAAACAATGGAATTTTATTCTATTTTAAAAGAAAGCCGGACTGCAAAACAGCCCGGCTTATACTTAATTATAGGAAAATTGCTACTTTATCCTAATGGATTATCATTTTCATCTTTCGGTCTGCCTGTGCTTCCTACGTTTCCATTAGAAGTTTCTTCCGACTCAACTACCATACGGCTTACGCCTGAGCTTTTCATCATATTCTTCAACCATTGCCCCGGTACGAAAATCAACTTTTGTCGATAAACCACATCGGCCGTCACAGATTTGGCCTCATCTTGGCTTTTACAATTCAATGCCGGTCGGATACTGCCGAAGTCTCCCAGTCTTATGGTTGCACCGATACTGGCATATGTACAGAGAGCGTCGATCATACTCAGTCGGAAAAACCTTGCAGCGTGTAGCCTTTATTGAAATCAGCGAGTTTCTTTTCTTTTGGCATTTCCACAAGTATGTCTATAAATCCGCTCATTTATTCTCCATTCTTGAATTTCATTTCTAACAACATCATGGGTGGCACAGGAGCTTACTTCTACTTCTATTTTGAGTATTCCTTTGTCTTTATCCACTTCCAAAATTCGCTTTGCATGATACGTTTCATGTTCACAATCTCCGGCACGACGTTTGGTAATCATTCGTTCCAGCAATGGTTCTTTTTGGTATAAATAGAACATTTTATTATTATCGGTATATTCTACGTCATTCCAACTTCGGACTATATAGACGGAGTCTTCACATTCCACCTTTTTAGGTATCAATGCCTGTACAAAATAATCTTCTACAACCATCAGACGCCATCCTTCGGGCACACAGACTGCTATCATAAACAAGACAGCCATAGCCAAAGGATAAAGTGCCATGAAACAGGTATTAAAAAAGTAAATGCCGAAATAACATTTAATCCACTTCCTCGAAGGAATTGCTTTGGGTACACCAAAAAAGGCAAAAGCAGCCGATAGAACGACTAGCCAACATACAATATGACTGATGCCATATCTTAAATGGCTATCAAATGGAATGAAGCACAAATTAAATATGATTAATGCAATCCCAATGAAATGTACTATTATTGGTATTCTGAATTTCATTTCTACTATTTATGATAACGTTTGGCAGCATGCTGCTTTAAATGGAGCGTTGTTTGTTAATCACTGATTTAATGCTAAGACGTATATCTGTTTTTCCGAATTATCATTAAACGCTTCTTCTTCAAAATCTCCAAACTTGTGAATAACATTAAATCCGGCTCGTTCCAGATATGAATCCAATTCTTGAGGAAAAAATAGTCTCATATCCATATTTTGGATTGAATGGAACTCATCATTTATAAAATAATGCCATTCTATGCGATTGATTTGGGTTGCGTTTTCATAGCGCATGAATTGCTTTATCAATACTTTCCTTCCATCGCTGGTGGTATATTCAGCAATTACTTTTAGGTCTTTTTGGTTTTCAACTATATATTGAATATTAGGATTAAAGCAATCTAATAAAAATATTCCTCCTTCCTTGAGGTGATTTTGAACTCTCTTTAAGGCCTCAAACAGGTCTTCGTTTTTATATAAATGATGGATTGAATTAAATGGAATAAAAACAAGATCAAATTTTTCCTGCAAGTTTAATGTTCTAATATCTGCTTCAATGAAATTAATATCCAATCCTGCATCGGAAGCTTTTACCTTTGCCCGTTCAAGCATTGATGGAGTGTAATCTACTCCACAAATATTGTATCCCTCCTTTGCAATTGGCAGTGTAAGTCTGCCTGTGCCGCAGCAGAGTTCAAGTATTTTAGCATCCTTATGCTGAGGCAACCACTTTTTATAAAAGTGCAAATCAGACAGGGAGGTATTCAATCCGTCATAGATATTTGCATCATAAATCAAATCGCCAACCTTGTAGTCTATATTCATTGTGTTCTTCAAGTTATTCATAAACTAAACCGCAACCGTAAAGGGACTAGAGCAACATAAGATAAAAAGCTTTTTTCATTCTTGCATTCTAAATTATGTGGGCATTCGCAAATATAACGAAAGAATCTAAGGCACGGTTAGATATTTATCATTTTTCTTCCTCATAATCCCATTAAGAGAATACTATTGTTAGATAGTTAATTATACAAACAGTGTCCAACAATGCCTATTAAAGTACCTAATAACAAGCCATTGACTGCGATTATCGGCAAAGATTTTTTGTCTGAATCTCCTATTTGAATAAGCATAGGAATTGTCATTGCCAAGCCTACGATACCACCTTCCAGCCACCAAACAAGATGTGGAATATCTACATTTAGTATTACTATTGAAACAAATAAATAATGAAAAAATGCTGATACAATAGAGCGTCGTGGTAATTTTTGTATAATCATAGGAATTATATCTACGGCTCCTGCAGCCAAACCTACTAGTATCGAAAAGATTAATTTATCCATATTACAAATTATTTGGTTATTGAAAAATCATCGGTTTTAATTAAGTTCATGAGAAAATCTTTAGCTTGCTTTTTAGAAGCATGTTTTAGTAAACTGGAGTATAATGCTGTTGCAGCATCAATATTTTCCATTGCAATTTTTGAATTAGAAACGGCGTCAGGTATTGCTGATGATAAATATGGTAATGTTAAATCTACTCTATGTTGGGCTAGCGCATAATTAACCCGATTCATACATTTGCACTTTCTTCCTCCTCCATGCTCACAATACTCAGATAGAAAATGACTCATCACCTTTTTGCAACGAGACAATCGTTGTCTAAAATTATCGGCTGATAACCCTGTAATTTCAGCACCGACACCACTTTCTACATGGAACATAGTTCCTAAAATGAAAACTAATCTATCCAATGGCGCAAGACATTGCAGCATCACATTTGTACACGATATTTTAAGTTCTTCAGATAACATGCTTTTTTCAACTAAACTAACTTGTTCGGCAGCAGACATTACATAATTATCTATATCTTTACCAAATATCTCAAAAGATAGCGGACGGTTGATAAACAGTTTATCCTTCTCATTAAGTAAATGATTCACTGCAATACGATAAACCCAAGTCGAAAATAAACTTTCTCCTTTATAGGAAGAAAGATTGGTAATGACTTTGATCAAAATATCTTGCTTTGCATCTTCTGCATCTTCAATCCGCCCAAGCATACGCAAAGACAAATTAAAAACTCCCTCCTCTATACTTACAACAACTTGTTCCAAAGCTTTCTCCGAACCATTGAGTGCTTGGTTTATTTGTTCCATTTTTATTTCCATAATTTCAGTCTTTGTATTTATTAGACAATAGTAATAGTATATTGTGACAGCAAATCTACTTTATTTTAGCGTTTTTTTGTATTTAGTTTTTATGGAATAGCCAAGCGCAACAAACGAAAAATGATAACGATTCTTTTATGAAACAGAAATCTCTTTTCTCCTGCTTTTATTTCTTAACTCCCCCTTTTTTACTACCATTGTTAGGGAGAATAGTTCGTTCAACCAAGGTTTTCTTTTTGAAAGACCATGGTTTCCTTTTCGTTAGACCAGAGTTATTTTTTCGTTAGACCATGGTTGAACGAAATAAAAACAGGACTTTTTAATATTATTTTCGACGTCTTTCAGTATTGAATTCGGCGTTTTTATACCTTATTTAATATGAGTGTTTATTACGATTTGTATCAGACCCCACGCAAGAGGGTGAAAAAGATGAGCGCCTCCATGCGCGTGCATTGCCGAAAGGAACCATTTTGGCAGAAAAATTCCTGGAGATAGTGCATAATGCCACAGGTTTCAGCCAGGCCATTTTGGACGCTACGCTGCAAGCCATCACCGACGAGCTACAACGCCGGCTGGCCGATGGCTGGATTGTAGAAGTGGGCGAATTGGGATATTTTTCTCTTTCATTGGAATGCGATCGCTTCGTGCATGACAAGAAGGAGATACGTTCTCCGTCCATTCATCTCAAGGATGTGAACCTGCGGTTGAGCAGCAAATTCCGTCACCGCTTCGTAACGATGACGTTGGAGCGGAAAGCCTCACCATACATTTCACATTCCAGGTTGTCAGAAGAACAACAGTTAGAACTGCTGTTGAAGCATCTGGACGATAACGGGTACATCACCCGTGCCGACTACTCCGGTTTGACCAAATGCACAAAAGCACAAGCGATGGATGATATAAACCGATACATCGAGCAAGGAACCATTCGCAGGTACGGTGCCGGACGGATAGTGGTTTATCTAAAACGGTAAAAGCCAATTTGCTTATACCGACAAATTGGCTCTAGGAAATATTATCCTTTTATGAGATTAACAAGAATAATTAATCAGACAAGAGAATATACTAGAATAAAAGTCTTAGGACTCCGTATCTATCAGTTACTATGATCTTTGGCTTCCTCCTGCGGAATACGTATCGAAGTATAGAGTTCAAGGATGGCGGCTATTGTCAGAGAGACAATCCACTCATTGCCACGAGTAAAAAACATAAATGCTCCGGTAAGCACCAACAAAAGTGCACCGAATATCTGCTGACGGCGCAGTCGTTTGACGTTGGCAGTTTTACAAACAGACGGAGTATTGATCTGCGCCAAAGCAAAGAAGGCAGCTCCGATAGTATATATATAAGGTGAGAGTGTCCAACCCGTAATAAAAGAGGCAGCACCTACCAAAACCATAATAGCTCCAACAGTAAATAAAGCAGGGATCAGTTGTTTCATTCTTCTATATCTCCTTCAAAAACATAAATATCCTCATTGGGTTTCTTCATCAGGTACTTCTCACGCGCAATCCGCTCGATAGCCCCCGAATCGACTGCAAGTTCGTTGAGACGTTCTGTATTCTCCTCATATTCCTTGCGGTATTTCTCAATCTCGTCACGCAGACGACTCTCCTCCCGGGCATAACCCATACGGCGCATAATGCTATTTTCATCCAAAAAACCAACAACCACCGCAAACACCACAAGGGTTATGAGGTACTTATGCTTGCGGACAAATAACCAAAGAGAAGCGAGTTTATCCATGCTATTTAGTAATTAACGATCGGCAACGAGCAATTACATTCCTCAACCACCAATCTGAGTTTCTTTGCGCACAAAGATAACAGGAATAACTGAGACTTTTCTTTTTTTTGCTTACATTTGCACAAAAAGCGAAGCGTCTACGCTCTGACAAGAACATCTTGAATATGGAAAATTATATCGTATCGGCACGAAAATACCGCCCATCAACCTTTGAGTCGGTGGTAGGACAACGTGCTTTAACCACTACCCTGAAGAATGCCATTGCGACCGGAAAACTGGCGCATGCCTACCTTTTCTGCGGACCACGCGGTGTGGGCAAAACCACTTGCGCCCGTATCTTTGCAAAGACCATCAACTGCATGAATCCCACAGCAGATGGCGAAGCCTGCAATGAGTGCGAATCGTGCACCGCCTTCAACGAGCAACGCTCTTACAATATCCACGAACTGGATGCCGCCTCCAACAATTCGGTGGACGATATCCGCCAACTGGTAGAGCAAGTTCGCATTCCGCCACAAATCGGTAAGTATAAGGTGTATATCATCGACGAGGTGCACATGCTCTCTGCATCTGCCTTCAACGCTTTCTTGAAAACGCTGGAAGAACCGCCCCGTCATGCCATCTTCATTCTTGCCACTACCGAGAAGCATAAGATTCTGCCTACCATCCTCTCCCGCTGCCAGATATATGATTTCAGCCGTATCGGGGTAGAGGATACCGTAGCACATCTGGCCTACGTAGCTTCCAAAGAAGGAATCACCGCCGAACCGGAAGCACTGAACGTCATTGCCCTGAAAGCTGATGGCGGTATGCGCGACGCATTATCCATCTTTGACCAGGTAGTCAGTTTTACGGGTGGACGCATTACTTATAAAAGTGTAATTGAAAACCTCAATGTACTCGACTACGAATATTACTTCAAGCTCACTGACTTCTTTCTCGAAAACAAAGTAAGTGATGCCCTTTTGCTGCTGAACGATGTACTGAACAAAGGTTTCGACGGAAGTCATTTCATCACCGGCCTCTCCTCGCACATGCGTGACTTGCTGGTGAGCAAAGACCCCTCTACCCTATCCCTGCTCGAAGTAGGCGCCAGCATCCGTGAACGCTACCAAGCACAAGCACAAAAATGTCCGCTACCTTTCTTGTATCGTGCCATGAAGTTGTGCAACGACTGTGATCTGAGCTACCGAACCAGCAAAAACAAACGTCTGCTGGTAGAGCTTACCTTGATACAAGTAACTCAACTCACCGCCGGGGGGGACGACGTCAGTGGTGGGCGTAGCCCTAAACAAGCTATAAAACCAATATTCACGCAGCCTGCAGCAGCCCAGCAGCCACAGGCCAGCCATGCTATGCCCCAAACGCAAGCAACGGCAACTCCCGCTGTTCAATCAGCACCCCAAACGAGCAATGCCCCTCAGCCTGTTGTTCCACAACCGAACAATGCTGCCCCCACCCACTCTGCTCCCGCTGCCGTACTGATGGCACAAGGAAAGGAAGAAAAGAAAATACCGGTCATGAAAATGTCCGGGTTGGGTCTATCCATCAAGCGCCCTATCCAGGAAGAAAAACAAGAAATAGCTGCCAAAGCCGCCACTGCACAGCAAAACACTCAGCCGGAAGAAGATTACATTTTCAACGAAAGAGATGTAAACTATTACTGGCAGGAGTATGCCGGACGCATGCCGATTGAGCAAGTAGCCATAGCCAAACGCATGCAAAACATGCGTGTCACTTTAGTAAATGCCACCACTTTCGAGGCTGTAGTTGACAATGAAATTATTGCAAAAGAGTTTACTGCATTGATACCTGCCCTACAGGAATATTTGCGCTCCAGACTAAAGAACAGGAAAGTTTCCATGACCGTCCGTATCAGTGCCCCCGCAGAAAAAGTACGTGCTTACGGAAGGGTAGAAAAATTCCAAATGATGGTTCAGAAAAACAGTGCATTATTAGAGTTGAAAGACGAATTCGGGCTAGAACTTTACTAGGATTTTAACTACAGTTAAGACAAAATAATATTTCCAGTATTGCCTTAAATAAAATTGCTATATTTAATTTTTTATTCCCACATTTATGTTTACTTTTGCCAATAATAAACAAAAGAGGCAAACGAACTTTTGAGAACAAGGGCAATTATATTGGCATTACTTGGGCAGATGCTTTTTGCATCTGTATGTACCGTTTACGCTACAACTATCCAAAAGAAACAACAACTTTTGGAGTCGTTTGTAGAAAGACAAGTTCTTTATGATGATACCGTTTCTCTTGACAGTGTAATTCTTTGGAGCGAGCAATTACTTCCCCTTATGCGTTCCAAGAGTGACAAAGAAATGTACTTCCTATTACAGTTACAACTAGCAAACGCATATACTTTACGTGGCGATGTCAGCTTGGCAACAGACCGTGCACAATTAATGTACGAAGAAGCCAAAACCCTGAACTATAGTTTTGGAATGGTAGTTGCCAACCAAGCTATCGGAGATGCCTACAACACAATTGCCAACCTGAGCTCGAAAGCCCTGGAATCTTACCATGATGCCTTTAATGAACTCCAGCATATTTCGGCAGTACATCCTTACAGAACCCAACTCTTACTAAAAATATCGAATGTCCTGCAACGAAGAGGGCGGCTGGAAGAAGCCCAGGAAGTATTGAAAGAGCTGGAAAGCATTTTGCGTCAGGAACCGGACTACCCCACTGAATTCTTTTTCAACATCGAGAAGACTAATTTTGCAATATCTCATGGTCACCTCGCCCAAAGCTACCTTGACGAAGCATTCGTCCATCTGCAAAAAATGGATTCCATTTATCATGCACACCCCGAAAAATTCTATCGCTTCCACCTTGACTACACCACTGCCGCCTATTACCGGGCCATGGGAAATTGGGATAAACAGTATTGGAATAAAGCATTAGATATTTATACTCAATTGCAAAAGGAATATTCCGGTAATAAGCGTTCAACTTACTATCGATGGACTTCTTTAGAGAAAATCTACCTGTGCAAAATACAAGGAATGACTATGGAGGCATGCCGTATCTATCAGGAGTTATATCCACCTATTGATACCCTTGCTTCACAAAACTACATCCGACAGATAAGTACCGTTAAAGCAAAATATCAAATAGACAAAATAGAGATTGCCAGTAATGAAGAATACAATAAAATTATAAGCAGTATTCTAATAGGAAGTATTATCTTATTGATACTATTTTCTTTATTAGCCATTCGCTTACGAAAGCAACAAATCAGAGTAGCTCAATCTACCCGTGACTTGGCCATTTCTCGAACTAATGCAGAAAATGCCACTCGTGCCAAGAGTATTTTCCTCTCAAACATGAGTCATGAAATACGTACTCCGCTAAACGCTCTATCCGGTTTTTCTTCCTTATTAACGCAAGAGGGACTAGATACTGAAACAAGAAACCAATGCAACGAAGTCATTCAGCAAAACTCTGAATTACTACTGAAACTTATTAATGACGTTATCGACCTTTCAAGCTTGGAATTCGGTAAACTGCAATTCTCTATCGGAAAGCATGACGCAGTGAGCATCTGCCAGAATGTATTGGATACCGTAAACAAAGTAAAACAAACACAAGCCGAACTCTTTTTTTCTACAGAACTGGAAGAGATGATTATTGAAACCGACGATTCTCGACTACAACAGGTTCTAATCAACCTATTGATTAATGCCACCAAGTTTACTCCGCAAGGAAGTATTACACTAGAGTTAAAAATTGATACGGATGGCTTAGCCCTATTTTCCGTGACCGACACCGGTTGCGGTATTCCGTTGGATAAGCAAGCTAGCATTTTCCAACGATTTGAGAAGCTGAACGAAAATGCGCAAGGAAGCGGTTTGGGTCTTTCCATTTGTCAACTCATTATTGAGCACATTGGTGGAAAAATTTGGATTGATGCTAATTATACCGAAGGCTCACGATTCTGTTTTACACATCCTATTAATCAAGAAAACAGAAAGGAGGCCGAGGCATGAAACGTATTTTCTATACATTACTGACTGCCTTCTGCTGGCTATTATTGCCGCCCATGCATGCAAATGACCTGCAAAAACAAAGCAAAGACAGTTTGTTGCGCATTTACCTTGCATCTCCGGCTGACAGTACCAGACTAGAGGTTTTGTACAAGCTGGCTTTGTTCGATCAACTGACACCTACTTTTATCTATTACGAAAACAAATTACTGGAAGAAGCTATCGCACAAAAAAACATTCGCTATCAAAGTGCTGCTACTTACGGGCATATCGTTTATTATTATAACCGTTTGGATCAAAAACGTACGGAACAATGGCTGCATAAGCTCGAACTTTTGGCAGAACACAACAACTACTATGAACATTACTTCAAAGGAAAAAAGATGTTGATTGAGTTCTATATCATCAGCCAAAAAATAGAATTAGCCCTCAAAGAATCGCAAGATATGTATGACAAGGCTGAGAAACTCAACAATAAAAATGGTATGCGCGAGGCTTGCTTATGTTTATTGACGGGATATTTCAACACATTACGTTACAAAGAAGGGCTGGCAGCTCTAAACAAAGCCTTCGAACTGACAGGCCCGAATATTTCGGCAATGGATCATGTCGATTTATTAACCAAAGCTGTTTTAACTTATTCATATTTGCATGACAATGAGAATTTGTACCGCTATCTGAACCAGTTGGAAAAAGCCAAAGAAAAGCTACGTAAGGAAACCAACCTGACCAATGGGTATCTCAACCTATATATGTTACTTGACCTACAGTATGCTTTATACTATACCCGTTGCCAGCAACCGGAAAAAGCGTGGGAATATTTACAAAAGGCAGAAGAATATTTATCACCTTCTACTTTTCTACCTTATCGGCTAACCCGGCTTGCCGCTTATGCAGAGTACTATCAGTTAACAGAGGATTATGACAAAGCATTGGCTTACTTAGACGAAGCGATCCAACTGATAGCGCCTATCTCTCCGGAAGATGTACAGATTTACGGTCTACAGAAAGCAAATTTATTAGTAAAAATGGGTCGCCCCGACGAAGCACTCCCCCTTTACAAACAAATAACAAAAACAAAAGACTCATTATACACAGCTTTCTCTGCTTCACAGATTGAACAAATACAATCCATTTACAATATGGATAACCTGATATTACTGAAAGAAAGGCGACAAAAAACGTTTCATCGCATTTGCTTGGCCATATCTGTGGTTATCATTTTGGCATTGGTATACTTCAATATACGCATATATAGTAACCGGAAAAAGCTGGAACAGGATGAAAAAGAAATGCGCAAGCTTGCCGCAATTGCAGAGGAAGCCAATGAAGTAAAAAGTCGCTTCCTTGCCAACATGAGTTATAATATCCGCATCCCACTTAATAACGTAGTGGGTTTCTCACAATTGTTATCCACAGATACCGACCTTAGCGAAGACGAACGAAATGATTATTCCAGCATCATCCAAGCCAACTCTACAGAGTTGATTCAATTGGTTAATGATGTGCTCGACCTATCCCGACTGGAAGCCAAAATGATGAAATTCCAATTGCAGGATTGTAATGTTGAAGAGTGGAGCAATGATCTTGCCTGTATGACGCAAATGCATAGCGATGGCAACATTCAATTAATACTGGATGCAAAAGTGTCTGAGGCAATTATCCATACAGACCTTAGCCGATTGAATCAAATTGTATTGAGTACTTTACTGTATCCCGGCGACTGTACAGAACCACGTGAAGTTAAAATGACATTACAGTATCAATCGGATATAAATATCATAACCGGTGAGATTGAAAACAGTCCGTTAGCAGATCCAAGATTTGCCAGTCAAAAAGTATCAGTACGCCAAAAAATAAACCAATTATTTTTTGAGCACTTCGGGGGTAGTTATAGATTGATAGAGACCAAAGAAGAGGGAGTTCCTAACATAATCTTCACCTATCCAACGCTTTCCTAAAACGAGCGAACACCCTCCTTATTTAGACCTTATACAAATTAAATGTTTTTAATTAATAATGATAGCAAGTAATGAAGAAAACTGCTATTTTTGTCGAACGAATTAGTACTAATAATTTAAAATCTAAAGAAAATGGCTTA
>JAEXAJ010000183.1 GCA_023458215.1 Bacteroidota bacterium | reverse complement strand
ACGTGACTATCGGTTACGACTTCAAGCGTCTGTGGAAGTCTTGTCCGCTCCAGCAGCTCCGGGTTTATGTGGCAGCCAACAACCTTTACACCTTTACCAAGTACACCGGTATGGATCCGGAAATCGGCTCCAATGGTGGAGCGAGTGATGATTACTCCTGGGCAGGCGGTATAGATACGGGCGTTTATCCTTCATCCCGCACCTACTTGGTTGGTGTAAATCTTAAGTTCTAATCACCTTAATATATTATAATATGAAATTCAATAAATTGTTTATACTTGGGATTGCATCCATGCTCACTTTCTCCGGTTGTGACGACTTCCTCGACTCGCAGGACTACACCGGCAAGAACAGTACCAACTTCCCATCCACGACCGAAGACGTTAACAAAATGGTAGCCGCCGTTTACAAGTCAACCTTCTACGGTCCCTTTCAGGGCAACAACCTTGAACAGTATTTCTCAGTGGCAAACATCATGTCGGATGACATGTTTGGCGGTGCCGGAGTCGGCGACCCCTGGTGGCAAGGTCTTGACCACCTGATGTATGCCCAAACCAACCAAATGCAAGATTTGTGGACCTATTCCTACGAGGCCATTGCCCGCGCCAACTCCGCTTTGTCCGTGATAGACAACATTCCGGATGAAGAGACACGCAACCAGACTAGAGGGGAACTCCTTTTCATGCGTGCTTATAATTACTACAACCTGGTGTTGGCCTTCAACAATGTCCCGATCATTGAAAAAGCCCCGGAGACGGTGGAAGAAGCACAGATTGCCCCCGAACAACGCGAGGGCAAGGAAGTCCTGAAACTGATTGCCGACGACCTCTATGAAGCCTGCGAATGCATGCCGAGCTACCCATACGACGGTTGGAGCAAACTGGCATTCGGTAAGGTGACCCGTTGGGCGGCCGAAACCTTGCTGGCCCGCGCCTTCCTTTTCTACACGGGCTTCTATGGCGAATCGGAGATGCCCAAGACAGAAGGTTCCATCAGCAAGCAATATGTAGTTGAGAAACTGGACGATTGCATCAAGAATTCCGGTCACGACCTTTTGAGTGACTACCGCTCACTTTGGGCCTATTCAAACCAATACACTGCCAAAGATTATGACTTCGTAACTGATATGATTAACGCAGGTACCTGCTACAAGGAAGGCAACAAAGAGGTGATCCTTGCCATCAACTTCCAGTATCAACCGGCATGGTCCGACAAGCTCCACCTGACCAACCAATATGGTCTGTTCTTCGGCATCCGCGCGGACAATAACAATGCGGACGATGAGCGTTTCCATGCGGGCACAGCTACCTCCGTTTATCCATTCAGCACCGGCTGGGGCTGCGGCACCGTGGCAACAAACCTCGTGGCAGACTGGAAGAACATCGAACCTAATGACCCGCGTCGCGAGGCTTCCATCCTCACATTCCCGGCAAGCTTGAAGCCCGAGACCTTCTCCGATGCTTGCGAACTTACCATGTATCACAACAAGAAGATTCCTTCCGTACGTTCGACCGGGGGTAAAAGGCTTTCATGGTCGCTCGACCAAATGGGTGCTGACCCGGCTGAAACCGGTAACTACCAGGCCTCCAACTGTACGCCTCTCATCGTCTACCGTTTTGCCGATGTGCTTCTGATGTACTCCGAGCTGACACAAGATGCAGCCACGCTGAACCGGGTACGTAGTCGTGCCGGCTTGCCCGCCGTGGCCTATAGCGACCAAGCCTTGCGCAACGAGCGCCGCTGGGAACTGGCATTCGAAGGAAGCCGTTGGGACGACTTGCGCCGTTGGGGCATTGCCGGCGAAGCCCTTGCCAAGCAAGCAGGCCAGGTGATGTACAATTGCGGCAAGCCGACCACCATGCCCGAAGCCGGTGGTGGCTACAAGCAACGCTATAACGAAACCAAGGGTTTCTATCGCATTCCGAAGTCCCAAATCGACCTCTCAGGCGGTAAATACAAGCAAAACGCCGGATGGGAAGACGATACCAAGACTCAATTTGCAGGTTATTAATTCTTAATAGGTAGATAATATGAAAAAGATAATGCTATCATTGGCAACTGTATTGGCTTTCACATTCACCGCTTGTGACCCTGTTGAAGATTTTACAAAGAATACAGCTTCCAATTATTCAGAAGAACAAATCGATGCCACCCTCGTACAGAATGGTGGTGACAACCTTGTAGAGGTGACAGTACACAGCAATGCCACCGCACAAATATCGAACGGCAAGCAGAACTTCAAGGCCAACTATGCCAAAGTGGTGATGCGTGAAATGGGCGAGAACTTCATCTACATCAAACTTTTCAACGCCAACGGTTCCATTACCGAACGTCAGTATCCCGTCGAAGTAACCAACATGAAGTATGAGTTGCCGGTTCTTGAAACCATCATTTGGCAGGGCGAACAGTCTTGCGGCGGTTGGGACGGAGCCGGTCTCCGCTTCAGCGACACCGAAGGTAAGGGACTACCGACTTTGAGCGATGATACTTACGACTGGATGGTAGGCAAGAAACTGAGCTTGGACATCGCCGCCGTAAATGGCGATGGTACTACTATCCGCGTGACAAACGGGCACTGGAGCAAAGAATATGTTTCTGACACTCCCGTCACTCCCGGAAAGTTCCAGTTTGAGTTTACTCAGGAAATGTGCGACCAATGCAAGAAGGGCGGTGAAGGTAGAGATCTATTGTTCGTAAGTAACAATGGCATTACCATCACCAAGTTCTACTTCGAACTGTAACACAGGATGTATCTCCTATAATTATGCGAACTGCGCAAGCAGAATCTAACAAATAGGGATTAGTTTTTATAAGGCCATGTCAGAAAGGTAACAACCTTTTGGCATGGCCTTTTTAATAGATAACTATTTAACTGTTGAGAAGCCTAGCTTATTTAATCCCTGTTGTACATCCGGATGACTCATGAAGAGCTTCCAAAGCAGTCCGGTGCGGTAATTCTCTATCATGACAGCTATCGGACCTTGGTCGATGGCAAGGTAACGTTGCGGATACCAGTTGTCTGTTTCGCTGAAAGCGTCGTAGAAACCGTAAGGGCCGAATACTTTGTTACCCATTCCGTAAAGATGGCGCATTACTTGCAGCGACTCTTCCGGTGTATAGACGATGGAGGAGAGAGCGGCAGTAGGGGAGATTACCCCTTGATCGCTCGTCTCATTGGGGGCATGAGCTTCGTAACCGTTTACCGAATAACTAGCTGTTAGTCCCCAGCAATCGGGACCGAATCCTTTGTACTTTTTCGGGTTACGAATACAATAAGCACGGTTTACGAGTGTCAAGTTGCGCATTTCGTCGAAGTAACTGTTGCAATAGTCGTCTTTCAATCCGGTGGGATTCAAACCTAAGAAAGAGTAGTGCGCCCAGAAAAGCGGACCGGCTTGCGTGCCTTGATAACGCAGGTGCAATTCGATATCTTCTACTTTGTGCGGTTCTACGATGGCTCCGTTCTCTGCCCATCCCTCGTGATAAACAGGAGCGGGAACGCCATGAGTAGGTGAAGCAGCAGCAAGGATGTACATAATGAGACATTCGTTGTAGCCATGAACGGGGAAGTTCATTTCCCAGGCATACTCAGGACTCCAGTGCCAGTAAAGAACATTCTGATCGTTCCGGCGATAGAAGTTCCAATCTACTTCACGCCACAACTTGTCGATACGAGTGGCGAGGGCTTGCTCTTGCTCGTTACCTTTCACGTAGTATTGGTGAACGGCAAGGAGAGCTTGCATAATGAAGGCAGTTTCCACCAAGTCACCGCCATTGTCTTTTTTTCCGAAAGGCTTCACTTTGCCCGTGTCGCCGTACCACCAGTGGGGGTATGCGCCATGAAACCGGTCGCATGTTTCGAGGAAAGTAATAATCTTCTCCATGCGTGCAAGGCCTTCTTCGCGAGTTACATAACCGCGGTCGATGCCCGCCAGCACAGCCATGATACCGAAGCCGCTTCCGCCGGAGGTTACTACATTCTGGTCGTTCTCAGGATAGATGCCGTCGATGTGGATGCGTTCGCGCGCCAGTCCGCTGTTAGGTTCGGCTCCATCCCAAAAGTAGTTGAAGGTGCGGCGTTGTACAGTGTCCATCAGGGCATCGTCACTCAATTCTTCTTGATTGGTAGCAGGGCTTTTACATTGTGTGAAGCCTAGCAGGAGGGTGAGTAATAATAAACTGTATTTCATCTTTCTAAATATTAAACCCCTCGTTCCCCTAAAGGGGAAGGAGAATAGTCTTGTTAATAATTAAAATTCATATAAGGTGAAGTATCCCCCTCCCCCTTTAGGGGGTCCGGGGGGTGTTCGTTAAGTTAACTAATACCGGTAAGTGATCGGACAGGCATACATGGTCCGGCGTATCTTGTATTACGCGGTAACGGTCTACTTTTGTTCCATCGGTTACGAAAACGTAATCCAGTAATACGCGTTCTTCCAGCGGCAAACGGAAGAAATCATGGAAAGTCCATGACGGGCCGTAGGATAGGATTGCTTCTTCAGAGGCGTTCTTCATGCCATTTGCTTCTAATACCTTTAAAGGTTCTTCGCCCGGGGTACAGTTAAAGTCGCCTGTTACGAAAGCGGGCATATGCGGAGCTAATTCTTTGATTTTATTCAGGACGAGTTGAATCCCTTCCTTGCGGGCTACCACGCCGTCGTTATCGAGGTGGGTATTGAAGAAAGCTAGTTTCTTTCCGTTGCTCTTTTCTTCCAGGATAGCCCAGGTAACTATGCGGTTGTAAGAGGCATCCCAACCCCTTAGGCCGATGCTGTCGGGATGTTGGCTGAGGCCGAAGTTGCCGGAATCTACTAAGGTAAAACGTGCGGTATTGAAAAATACGGGGCAATATTCGCCTGCTTCTTTCCCGTCGTCACGTCCTACGCCTATGGCGGTATATTGCGGAAGTCCTTGCTTGAGGTCTTCCATCTGGTTGTGGCATACTTCCTGCATACCCAGTAAATCGGGTTGGTAGTAAGTAATCATTTTGCAAACATCGTCTTTGCGGTATTTCCAGTTGTTGAGGCTGTCCGAGGGGGCATCCAGCCGGATGTTGAAAGTCATCACTTCCAAAGGCTGTTCGCTTTGTGCAGGCCGGCTGTTGCATCCCGAGAGGAGAAACAGACCACATGCACAGAGCAGCAGGGACTTATGTAGATTAATGTGTTTCATGTCTTTTTTGGAGTTTTGTTCAAAGGGCGGGGAGGCGGCTCCCTACTCTTTGAGGATTTATTCCCATCATGTAGGGAATGTTTTCCCAAGTTGTTGGGAAGATCTTCCCGGCTTGTTGGGAATAAACTCCCAACATATTGGAAAAAGAGTCCCACTTTGTTGGGAATAAGTGGGACTCTTTTGGTGTTGATTATCAGAGTTCTTCTTCTTTACTTCAATGTCAGACGCGCAGTGTTTACAGCTTGGCTGCTGCCGCCGATCATTACGTCGAAGTCTCCCGGTTCGGCTACATGATTCAGTTCGTAGTCGTAGAAGCGTAGCAAATCCGGAGTAATCTTGAAAGATACCTTCTTGCTTTCGCCTGCACGGAGGAAGATCTTCTCGAAGCCTTTCAGTTCCATTACCGGACGGGTGATGCTACCCACGAGGTCGCGGATATAGAGTTGCACTACCTCTGCGCCGTCACGTTTGCCGGTATTGGTTACAGTTACTTCGGCTGTGATAGAACCGTCTTGTGCCATCGTCGGATTGCTCAGCGCAACATCGCTATACTGGAAAGTGGTGTACGACAAACCGTAACCGAACGGGTACAGAGGTGCGTTGTCCACATCCAGGTAGTTGCTGCGGAATTTCTCGAACCATTTGCCTTCTGCCAACGGACGACCTGTATTCTTGTGATTGTAGAATAAAGGTATCTGACCTACATTCTTGGGGAAAGTCATTGTCAGTTTACCGCTCGGGTTTGCATCGCCGAACAATACGTCACCAATGGCGTATGCAGCTTCGCTACCACCGAACCATACATTCAAGATGGCAGGTACATTCTCCTGTTCCCAAGTCAGCGTCAACGGGCGACCGGTGAAGAGGGTCAGTACTACCGGCTTTCCGGTTTTCAGCAATGCTTCAAGCAGGGTACGTTGCACGTCGGGGATATTCAGGTCAGTACGGCTGGAACTCTCACCGCTCATTTCAGAAGACTCACCAATGGCGGCTACAATTACGTCCGCACCGGCGGCTACCTTCAGAGCTTCGTCCAGCATTTCTTTGTCCGTACGGTTATCACGGTTCAGTGAACGACCGAACATGGTGGCACGTTCTTCGTAAGCGGCGTCGCCAATCAGGTTGCTACCTTTGGCATAAGTGATGTTCACTTTACCGGCGGTCATTTCTTTCAAACCTTCGTAGAGAGATGGATAATCGTCGAGGCGTGCAGCTACACTCCAAGTACCGGGCATGTTGCTGCGGGTATTTCCCAACGGACCGATTACGGCAACCGTACCTTTCTTCTCCAACGGAAGAACAGGAGCCTGGCCGGCTCCTGCGGGTTGATTCTTCAACAATACGAAGCTTTCGCTTGCAATCTTGCGGGCAGCATCACGATGTTCTTTTGTAAAGATATCGCGTGCGGGACGCTTCAGGTCGCAATACTTGTACGGGTTGTCAAACAATCCCAGCTTGTATTTAGCTTCGAGGATGCGGCGGCAGGCTGTATCCAAAGTCTCCATCTTTATCTTGCCTTCGTCGATGGACTTCTTGATAGTACCTACGAAACCTTCGCTTACCATATCCATATCTACACCGGCTTCGAGCGCACGGGCCGAAACGGTTTGCAAGTCACCGATACCGTGTTGTATCATCTCGGCAATACCGGTAAAGTCTGTTACTACGAAACCATTGAAGCCCCATTGCTTGCGCAGTACGTCAGTCATCAGCCATCGGTTGGCAGTGGCGGGTACGCCGTCTACCTCGTTGAAGGAAGCCATTACGCTACCTACACCGGCGTCAACAGCTGCCTGATAGGGATAAAGGTATTCATTGAACATGCGGTTACGGCTCATATCCACCGTGTTGTAATCGCGTCCGGCTTCACCGGCTCCATAGAGGGCGAAGTGCTTCACGCATGCCATGATTTGGTCGTTGCGTTTCAGTTGTTCGTTTAGGTTCACACCTTGATAACCCAGTACCATAGCACGAGCGATGGCTCCACCCAGGAACGGGTCTTCACCGCTACCTTCGGAGACGCGTCCCCAACGAGGGTCACGGCTGATGTCTACCATCGGGCTGAACGTCCAGGAGATACCATCCGCACTGGCTTCAACGGCTGCGATACGTGCCGATTTCTCAATGGCATCCATATTCCAGGTACAAGACAGTCCCAAAGGAATAGGGAATACTGTTTCGTAGCCGTGGATTACGTCCATACCAAAGAGCAAAGGAATACCCAAACGGGAGTTTTCTACTGCCAGCTTCTGTACGTCTTTAATCTTTGCAACCCCTTTCAGGTTGAAAAGCCCGCCAACCATGCCTTCACCAATCTTCTTGGCTACATCGCTGCTCTTAGCTTGGCCGGTAGTGATTTCTCCCGTTACGGGCAGGTTCAACTGACCTATCTTTTCCTCTACGGTCATTTTCTTCATCAGTGCGTCGATGAAGCGGTCCATGTCCTGCGGGGATTTTTGCGCCTGTACGGCGGTGCCCCCTATTAAGGCAGCCGCTAGTAGTAGGCCTGTTTTTCTGAAAACTTTCTTCATGATATATTCTATTTGATATATGTATTTTGGCGATAATAAAGAGTTAAAGGAGCATGATGTGCTGGCTCCTTTAACTCCTTTTGAAAAAAACTATTCGTCTTTAGGCTCCTTCAACAAATCAGGAATTTGTGTATATTGGTTGAAAGGAAGGGGCAAAAGAGCTTTATCTTCCGACCAGCCTTTCAATTCTGTTTTAGCCAATCCTGTACGTACAAGGTCGTTATAACGTTCTCCCCATTCGCACATGAATTCCATACGACGTTCGTCTATAACTTGTTGGAAAGTTACATTAGTCAGTTCCGGCATCTTAGCGCGTCTTCTTACTTCATTGAAAGGTGCGTCACCACTTTTACCATTCTTGATTTTGGCTTCGGCATTCATCAACAGTACATCTGCATAGCGGAAGATACGGGCGTTGTTGTTTGTACCATATTTCGTACGACCGGGTGTCAATTGGTTTAGCGGAGTATATGCCTTGCCGTTCCAGCAGTCGGTCTTCTCGGGATTGGGTTGCGGCTGGATATAATCACCATCGGGTGTTGTTGAGTCTGCCAACAGGAATGAAGTAGTGGCACGTATCGTTTCTCCACGCTCATAAGCCCAGTCACGGAAGGATTTCAAAATACCGCAGTCGCCCCAACCGCTGATGTCACTGCCTGAGTTGTTAGGACCTTGGCAAACAAACCATTGGTCACCGTCTATCAAATCACCGGAACCATTGCCGAAGTCAGTCATCTGACATTCGAACATAGACTCATCACAAAGCTTGCCGGGAATCTTCCACAACTGGTAGAAGTCTGGATAAAGAGAGAAATTACCATGTTCAATGATGTCGTTAGTCAGTTCTTCCACTTTGGTGTAGTTACCTTGGTTCAAGTGAACTTTGGCTGCTAGCATTTCGGCAGAAAAAGCTGTTACGGCACCTTTGTGCTCGCTTTGATTGGGACGGATACGTGGCATGTTATCAATGCCATATTGCAGGTCTTCCAGGATATATTTGTTTACTGCATTGGCGGTAGAACGGCTAAGATCAACCTGGTTATTGTCGCGAAGAATTGTAACTGCTCCAAATGCTTGTACTAAGCGATAGTAGGCATAGGCACGCATGAATTGAACTTCACCGCGATAGGCTTTGTAGTTTTTCATATCACTGTCGTTAGTGATATTCTTTGCATATAAGTCCAGTGATTCTACGGCTGCATTGGCAGTTTTGATTATGTTGTAATATTGCATCCACAGTTCATTGAATCCCCAGAAAGAGTCGTTGTACTTGTATTCGCTCAAGTTGTAGTAATCACTACCGTTCCACTGACCGCTGAATACGTCTTGGTCGCGGATAGTAGTGATCTCCCAGATGACCCAGTGCAGACCGCTGGTACGAATTTTTGCATATACACCCGATACAGGCTGATACATATTGCTGATATTAGTATAGTCTACTTTCTCCTCAGGAACCTTACCTTCAGGCTCTTTATCTAGAAAATCATTACAGGATGCGAATGACAACACCATCAAGGCGGACATTATATATAGTAAAGGTCTTATGATTGTTTTCATTAGTTCTTTGTTATTAATGTGTTATTGATTAGAAATCGAATCTCACTCCGAACGTATAGGTTGACGTCAAAGGATATACTTCTGTATCCCAACCTTGACTGTCAGACAATTCGGGAGTGAAAGCATTGGCTTTGAAAGTAGTGAACGGACGGTCGGCTGTGAAGCTCAGGCGTACTCCCGGCATGATGTAGTTACCCATCTTGATGTTGCGGAAAGTATAGCCTAAAGTAATGTTCTGAATACGGAAATAATCTGCACTCTCTACGAAGTAAGAGCTATATTTCTGATCACTTACGTTCCATGGCTTCAGCAGAGCGGCAGCCGACGGATTGCTATTGGTAGAACCTGGGCCGGTCCAGCGGTTCTCATACTGAGCACGGTCAAAGTTATAGTTTTGAGAAGAATAGCGAAGGGCACGTTTGCGGTTGAACATTTGTGCTCCGGTTTGACCGTAGGTAGTCAACTGGAAGTCGAGATTCTTGTAGTTAAGACCAAGATTGATGCCGTAAGTGAAATTAGGAATGTAAGAACCTAAGGTGGTCCGGTCATTGCCATCGAGAATTTTGTTTCCGTCAAGATCGGCATACTTCAAGTCACCCGGTACACAACCGTTGGCTACTGCGATGGGGTCGGCAGCAATTTCTTCTTCGGTTTGATAAACGCCGATCATTTTGAAGCCATAGAAAGAGTTCATCTCTTTGCCTACAATGTTAACGGTTTTGCCACCACGGATGATGCTGTTTCCATTTAGGGACTTCACGCGGTTTCTAAGGGTAGAGATATTGACACCGATGTTGTAAGAGAAGTCACGGCCTATTTTATCAGACCAGTTGGCGCTTACGTCAATACCAGAATTCAGAATCTTACCGTAGTTACCTGCAAGGGTTGTAGTACTAAAAGGAAGAAGCGGAGCAATAACAGCATTGTTAGTCATGCGGTGATAGTAATCTACGTCGATGTTCAAACGGTTGTCGAGGGTGATAAGGTTCACACCTGCATTCCATTCTTCCACTACTTCCCATGCTAACCAACTGAAATAAGTGTTGTTCTGGTAACCCGGAATAGTAGAGTTTCCGAATACGCCTGATGAACCGTTACCGGTAGAGATAGATGCGAAACCATCGCTCGCTGCAACTTGGTCGTTACCCAGTTTACCCCAACTAGCACGTACTTTCAAGAAGTCAGCCCACTTTTGGTTTTTCATAAACGATTCTTCTGAGAGTACCCATGCGGCACCTACTGACGGGAAGTAGCCCCAATGTTCTTGATATTTGCTCGAACCGTCGGCACGCATAGTGAACATCAACAGGTATTTGTCAGCATAGTTGTAGTTCAGACGGGCAAAATAGGAAATTCCACGATAGCAGTAACCGTCGTCTGTTACTGTAGCACCTGCTGCATCACCATTTTTAATGTACCAATACTCGTCGGCACCTTCGGGCACATTACTTGCTTTGCCTTCGAAGTGGCGCCATTGTTCCTGACGCATGGAGTAACCTGCCATTGCACCGAACTTATGCTGTCCCCATTGCTCATTATAGGTAAGCGTATTATCCCATATATAGTTGTAGTACTTGTCTTCTGTTTTCTTCAGTTGGGTGGAAGCTGATTGCTGCCAGCTGCTGACATAATACTTCGGAGTAAACTCACGACCCTGTGTGGAGAGGAAACTGTAAGAATAGTTTGTACGGAAGTTCAGTTTACTGGGGATAAGGTCAATCTGTGCATAGAAGTTGCTTAGCACTTGGTAATTCTCCTTACTTGAGTCGAAATACTTGGCTGTTGCAACGGGATTATAGAAGTTTGATGTATAACCGAGTGCGTCCGGAGAACCGAATTTGTCGGGGAATGCTTTATCGTTATTTTCATCATAAAGCGCTACGATAGGAGGGCAGTTAAAAGCTTTCTGCCAAGCTTGGTTATTGGGCACTTGTTGTGTAGAGTTGCTGAACAATCCGTTGAAACCTACCTTCAGCCAACTGGTTGCATCGAAGTCAAGAGAACCACGGAAGTTCATGCGCTTGTAATTGTTGTCTACATCCATGATACCGTCCTGATACAAATAACTTGCACCTACAGAGTAAACGGCTTTGTCCGAGCCACCATTGATGTTCAAGCTATGGTTGGTAATAGCTGCTGTGCGTAGGAGGTGATCATACCAGTTGTTGTCGGCACCATATGTCCAGTCGTGGAAATCAGAGCTTGAACGGTCGCCGCCGTATTTGTCGATAGACTTTACGAAATGTTCCTGATATGCATTATAATTTCCTTCGAGAAGCATAGTGGCATATTCGCTTGAGTTACAAAGTTCGAGTACATTAGATGCTTTCTGAATACCTACATAGCCATCATAAGTGATTTTAGTCTTTTGATTGCGTGAGCCTTTCTTGGTGGTGATAAGTACTACACCATTTGCTGCGCGCACACCATAAATGGCTGCTGCTGACGCATCTTTCAAGATAGACATCTCTTGAATATCTGCATTGTTCAGGAAGTTGATATTGTCGTAGAACATGCCGTCTACTACGAACAGCGGCTTGCTGTTGGAAAAAGAACCGATACCGCGAATTTGTACAGTGGGGCCTTCACCCGGAGCACCATTGTTTACGATATTTACACCAGGTACTTTTCCTTGGAGTGCTGCCATGGGCGTAGTGGAAGGAGTTGCACTCAGTGCCTCGCCTTTGACAACGGTGATAGGAGCCGTCAAGTCTTTGGCTTTTGCCGCACCGTAGCCGATTACTACAATCTCTTCCAGTTGTTGTGTATCGTCTTTGAGCGTTACGTTGACGATAGAACGCCCGTTTACTTTTACGTCCTGAGTCGTCATACCTATATAGCTGATAGTAAGTGTTGCGTTACTCGGTACGTTGTTCAATGTGTATTCTCCGTCCAGATTGGTCACTACCCCATTGTTAGTACCTTGTACAAGAATGGATACGCCAATCAATGCTTCGCCTGAAGCATCGGTTACGATACCTGTTACTGTCTTTGTTTGGGAAAATGCCGGCATAGTTGCCATGAGTAGGCATGCCATCAAGAATAAACTCTTGAGCCATGAGGCTCTTTTAAGAAGATGTGATCTCTTCATTGCATTAAATTTTTAGTGGATAACTCGTTTTAATTGATTCTTGGCTCTGCGCAGTGCTTGAATTCAATGTCGACGGCAAATGTATTGATTTCGATATACGAGAGGGAAAAAACATACTCACCAACAATACATATCCCTAAAAATTAACAAATGAGTAGCTACTCATTTACTACTCAAATAAGCGTAATAAGCTTAATGTTAGATATATAAAAGAAGAGGACCGATAGCTGTTTACTAGAACAACTATCGGTCTCTTTTCTATTTATTTTCTGTAAATCCTAACTTCTTCAATCCGTTTTGTACATCCGGATGACTCATAAAGAGCTTCCAAAGTAATCCGGTTCGGTAATTTTCGATCATTACGACTATCGGACCTTGGTCGATGGCGAGATAACGTTGCGGATACCAGTTGTCTGTTTCGCTGAAAGCATCATAGAAACCGTAAGGGCCAAAGACCTTATCACCCATATTATAGAGGTGGCGCATTACTTGCAACGACTCTTCCGGGGTATAGACGATGGAAGAAAGGGCGGCGGTGGGAGAGATGACTCCCAAGTCTTCACGCTCATTGGGGGCATGGGCGGCGTAGCCGTTAACCGAATAGCTGGCTGTTAACCCCCAACAATCGGGACCAAAACCTTTGTAATGCTTCGGGTTGCGGATGCAATAAGCACGGTTCACGAGGGTTAGGTTACGCATTTCGTCGAAGTAATTGGCGCAATATTCATCTTTCAATCCGGTGGGGTCGAGACCGAGGAAAGAGTACTGTGCCCAGAAGAGTGGACCTGCTTCGGTGCCTTGATAACGTAGATGCAGTTTGATGCCTTCTACCAGATGGGGTTCCACAATAGCGCCGTTCTGCGCCCATCCATCGTGGTAAACGGCAGCAGGAACACCATACGTAGGCGAGGCGGCGGCAAGAATATACATGATTAGACATTCATTATAACCGTGTACCGGGAAGTTCATTGCCCAGCCGTATTCGGGACTCCAATGCCAGTAAAGCACATTTTGGTCGCCCTGGCGATAGTAGTTCCAGTCCACTTCGCGCCATAGCTTGTCGATACGGGCGGCGAGGGCTTTCTCCGAGGCGTTGCCATCGACGTAATATTGATGTACGGTAAGCAGGGCTTGCATGATGAAAGCAGTTTCCACCAGGTCGCCGCCATTGTCTTTTGGGCCGAAGGGTTTCACTTTGCCCGTATCGCCATACCACCAGTGAGGATATGCCCCATGAAAGCGGTCGGCGGTTTCGAGGAAGGAGACGATCTTCTCCATGCGTGCCAGGCCTTCTTCGCGGGTGACGTAACCACGGTCGATGCCTGTAAGGATGGCCATGATGCCGAAACCGCTACCGCCGGAGGTTATTACGTTCTGATCGTTCAGTTCGTAGATACCGTCCATGTGGATGCGTTCGCGCGCCAGGCCGCTGTTGGGTTCGGCACCTTCCCAAAAGTAATTGAAGGTACGTCGCTGTACGGTGTCCATCAGTTGCTCGTCACTAAGTTGTGCCGGTTTTCCTGTGGGGCCTTTGCATTGGGCAAAAAGCAAAAGGAGAAGGAGGGATAGGAGGGAGGGGTTTATATTCATATTTGAACTAAATGATTGTTAAGTGAATGATTAGTAGGAGTAACTTAATTCTCCTCCTCCTGGGAGGTTGTGTAAAAAGTATATTAGTGCTTACATAATGATGATATTTTAGGCACGGATTACACGGAATAACACGGATTAAGTAAACAGAAACAGTGAAATCCGTGTAATCCGTGCCTAAAAGAAAGCA